>JAFPYA010000189.1 GCA_017412445.1 Clostridia bacterium | reverse complement strand
TGATCCAGCGGATAGCCGCCGTTTGAGGTGACGACTATGTCTGCAGGCACGGCGGGCACGCGGGTGGCCTCAAGGCATTTTTCAGCGGCCTTCGCGTGCGCCTTTACTGGGTCGCCCGCGTAGGCGGCGATGACGCGCTTGTCTATATCGAGCAGCACGTTCAGTATAAATCTGAGCCCCGCCTTCCCGGCGGCGTACTCCATGTCAATGTGTATGGGGTTGCCCCTGAGCACGCCCTGCCGCGCCATGTCGGAGGCGATGAAGCCCGCGTTGTGGTTGTAGAGCACGGTCTTTCTCCCCGCGACGCCCGGCAGCACGCTTTTGCGCCCGCCCGAAAAGCCCGCGAAGAAGTGCGGCTCCACAAAGCCCTCGCTTATTACGAGGTCAGCCTCCGTCACAAGGCGGTTGAGCCAAAGCTCGCCGCCCGAGGGCAGGAGGCCGAGATAAGCGAGGTTGGCTTCGTCGTCCGCGTCGTGAATCACAAAGCGAAGGCCACTGCTGAGCAAATCGCCGAATTTGGCCTTCATTTCATCGGGCGTGGGTTTTCTGTGAAGCCCCGTTGCCACGAGCACGGTGATTTCCGCGCTCGGGCTGCCCTTGCGTATCTCGGCGATGTATGGCGGCAGTGTGAGGGCGCTGGGCAGAGGGCGCGTGTGGTCGCTGGTGATGAGCGTGATTTTGCGCTTGCCCGCCGCAATGTCCTTTAAGCGCGGCGAGGCCACGGGATGCATGAGGGCGTCCCCGATTATGGCGGCTTCGTCTTTTTCGGCGGGGGCGTGCGCAGGCACGAGGCAGGCGCGAAGGCGCCCTTCGTCGATTTCAAGCGTTTGTCTGCCCCTGCCGGACGGAATGTCTATAAGCATATGCTTCTCCGGTTCAGCGCGCTTTAAAGCGCGATTCGTTAAATAATCCGGCGTTTTAATCAAACGGAGGTCGGCGCAGAGCACACGTATGCTCGCATGGCCCGTGCGTTCGGCGTTCCGACCCCCGTTTTCACTTTTTTGCGCCGCTTATCTCTCATCCACGATGGAGGTATCGTCCGTGAGCGTCTTTATGGCGGCGACATCCTTGTAGGACGCGGCATCCACAAACAGCTGGAAGGACTTGTGGGTTTTGAGCATTGTGCCCGGCACCTTGTTGGTGAGCTCGTTTTCGAGCGTGGCCTGCACCGCCCACGCTTTTTCGGCGTGCGGCACGGCTGAGATTATGTTCTCGCACTGCATTATCTGGTACACGCTCATGCTGACCGCCTGCTTGGGCACGTCGTCCACGGTGGCAAACCAGCCCTCGCCCACTTGTTGGGCGCGGCAGGTAGCGTCGAGGTTCACCACGAGGTAGGCCACCTTCGTGTCAAAATCGGCGGGCGGATCGTTAAAGGCGATGTGGGCGTTGCGGCCTATGCCTATGAGCCCCAGGTCTATGGGCGCCTTGCGAAGTTCACGCGTGAGCTCTGCGATGTTCTCCTGTGTGCCGTCCACGAAGTGCGCCTTGCCCACGTTGGTCTTGGCCACAAAGCGCTCCTTCAGGTACTTTCTGAACGAGGCGGGATGGGTTTCGGGCAGGCCGATGTATTCGTCCAGATGGAACATCTCGACCTTACTCCAGTCTATGTCCTTCTTTACCAGATGCTCCAGCGTTTCAAACTGGGACGCGCCGGTCGAAAGGATTATGCGGGCGCAGCCCTTCTTATCTATTGCCTCGCGAATGATCTTCTCTGAGGCCTCGGCGGCTCTCGCGCCCAGCTCGTCAGCGTTTTTGGAAATTACTATACGCATGATATCGTCTCCTTCGCGTTATTTTTGCGGTATTATCTCGGGATAATATTTGCCCAGAAACTCGCTTAAGTACACCGCCCTGTCCTCCTTCATGGACTTGTTGGCGGCTATGCCTATGCCTATGGACATCGCGCCCGCGCGCGTGTCGGCCATCTGGTGCAGCGGATCGTCGGTGTAGCCCCTGAACAGGTTGTCCCTGAGCGCGGGGTCGCTGCCGCCGTGGCCGCCGGGCAGCTGACGCACGTGCGTGCGGTCGTAGTTGATGCACTGGCCCTCGCGGTCGTAGAGCTTGAGCGTCTCCTTGCCAAAGGCCGTGTCACCCTCGAGGCGGCCCTTCGTTCCGTTTATCACCAGCTTCATGCACTCGTAGGGCGAATGAGCGGTGAGCGAATAGCTCATGACCGCGCCCTTTTTGTATTTGACGTTCAGCGATACTGAGTCCTCTATGTCTATCACGTCCGAGAACAGGCACCTGTCCCTGATGTAGCCGTCCACGTCCTCCACGTTTTTGTACACGGGGACGAGCATGCCCTGCTCTTCCTTATCGATGTCGAAATAGAACTCACAGGTCTTTTTGTAGGGGCAGGTCAGGCACCTTTCGCCGTGGGGACGGCGGTTGTCGCCGTAAAAGCGGCGCGTGCCGAACGCGTTGACCTTGACCGGCTCGTCGTCTATGATCCAGTTGACGAGGTCGAAATGGTGGGTGGCCTTGTGTATCAGCAGGCTGCCCGAGTTTGCCCTTATGGAATGCCAGCGGCGGAAATAATCCGCGCCGTGGGAGGTATCGAGCAGCCACTCGTAGTGAACGCTCAGCACGTCCCCCACCGCGCTGGAGGCCACGACCTCCTTGAGCTTTACATAAAACGGCATGAAGCGGCAGTTGAACGTGACGGTCACCTTGCGCCCCGTGCGTCGCTCGGTCTCGATTATATTGGCGCACATTTCGTCGTCAATGGTCATGGGCTTTTCGGTTATCACGTCGCAGCCGGCTTCGAGCGCCTTGACTATGTACTGCTCGTGCGCACAGTCCTTCGTGGTAACTATGACCGTGTCCGGCCTGTGGTCTGAAAGCATTTGGTCAAAATCCGTATACACGGGGATGTTGGTATGCAGGTACTCGTTCAAATAGGCCGCCCGTTTGGGATTTATGTCGCACACGGCCAGCAGCGTGGCCACGTCCGCGTATTCCCTCACAATGGGCGTGGCGTAAGAAAACATGCCTCTCCAGCCAGTACCCACCAGACAATATCTCTTCACTTGCTTATGCCTCTTTCATTTTACTTCGTGACCGGCGAGATAGCCGCGCCAGTCGTTGAAGAAGTTTTCCGCCCAGCGGGTGGCAAACATGGTCACGGTGTCGTCCACAAACGCGAACAGCAGCTTTATCGACCCCAGATAGTCGTCTACCGAAAACACGTTGCCAAACAGCGTATTGTCGTCGTCCCACACGGCCTGGGAGATGCAGCGGTAGTTGGTGTCAAGTATGTCTATGCGCTTGCCCGCAGCCTTCTCCGGGAAGCGGAATTCGGGGCCGTACTCGCCCAGATACAGCGGGTATGAGCCCACAAAGCCCCGCTTTTCGTAGGTCAAGGTGAGCTTTTCATCGTCGAAGTCGAACCTCATCCACTTGAAGCCCCAGCGGTTGTCGTCAAAGACGTAGGTCTTGCCGCTTACCTTTTCGGCCATGGGCATGTGCTTTGTGCCCTCGATTTTGGGCATATGCAAAACAGACATCTCTTTAAGCTTTGCCTGAGCCTCCGGGTTTTCGGCAAGCGGAGCATCCTGACAACTGTGGAGTATCGTCCTTAAGAAGGATTCGCGTATAAAGTCCTCGGCGTTGTTGTAGCCCTGCGCGTCGGCGGTGGTCACGAACACCAGATCCTTTTCGGGATACATGAACGCGTACTGGCTGCCCATGCCGCAGCAGGCGAAGCCGCCCTCCGGCTCCATCCAGAACTGGTAGCCGTAGCCCGAGGTGCGAAGGCCGCTGTGGGAGACGAAGTTGCCTATCTGCTTTGTGGTGGCCTCGAGCATGTACTGCCTGTCCACCCATTGCCTGCCCTGCCAGAAGCCCCGGTTCAGGCAGAACAGGCCGAACCTCGCAAGGTCTCGGGGCGTGCAGAGTATGCCGCTGCCCGTCCAGCTTCTGTCGTCGGGCGAGCGCACGCACCATATGTCCTTTGATATGCCCAGCGCGTCCAGAAGCGGGCGCATGTAGTCCAGCAGCTTTTTGCCGGTGAGCTTTTCCACTATGCCGCACAGCACCACGGTGCCGTTTGTGTCATAATGGAACACCGTGCCGGGCATTTGCTTATATGTATCGTTATCGAAGAAGCACTTCACCCAGTCGGGCGTGTCCCATTCGTAGCAGCCGGTTTCATTGAATGTGGCCATCATGAGCAGGTCGCGCACGGTGGCTCTGAGTATGTATGGAGAAGGATTTTCGGGTATGTACTCCGGGAATATGTCCGCCACCCTGTCGGTGAGCTTAAGACGCCCCTCAGTGATGAGCAGACCTATGGCCACGGAGGTGAAGGATTTGCTTATCGAGTACATGCGGTGCTTGGTATTTTCATCAAACGGAGCGCAGTAGCCCTCCGCCGCGACCTTGCCGTGGCGCAGCACGAGGAAGCCGTGCAGCGGGATTCGGAAGGTCTTCATGTCCTCAAGAAAAGCAATTATGCTCTGAGACGGTATGCCCAGAGCCTCGGGGGTCGCGTAAGTCAAATTGTTTGACGGCATGGTGATGCCTCCCCAATGTCTTGATTTGTGTATTGCCTCTTAAATCGGAACAACGGGGGCAGCTGCGCGCAAGGCTGCAACGAACTGCCCCCAGTGGGTCACTCAGTTGTTCCAGAAGCGGTCAGTATTTGAGCTTAAGCGATTACTTGCCGGCGCGGAACGCGTCCAGCTGACGCTGAGCTTCTTCCACGACCACGGCGATGCCGGCGGCGTCGAGCTTCGCGGAGAACGCCTCGAGCTCGCCCTCGATATCGGCCTCTTCGAGCTTGCCGAAGCGCAGGTTCACGTTGTACTCGTCGATGACGGCGGAGCAGGCTGCGATCTCATTCTGCACGGGAGTGGGATCGAAGATGAAGCCCATGTTGCCGGGCATGCCCTTTTCGTTGGCAGCCTGCAGCTTCTCCATGAACTCGGGAGAGCCCTTGGAAGCGGGCACCTTGGAGTAGATCAGAGCGCCGAACTGAGCGCCGTACCAGTAGAAGTGGTTGTCGTTGTTCTGGTTGAGCGTGCCCTCGGTGTTGATGGTGCCGTCCTCGTTGAGCGTCCAGTGCGTGCCTTCGATGCCGAAGCGCAGCGCGGTGGCTACAAACTCGTCGGTGTTGATCAATTCAAGTGCCATCATGGCCCTTTCCTTGTTGGGGCTCTTGGCGTTGATGGCGTTGGCCGCCTGATGCAGGTAGTTGGTGGTGGCTACGTTGAACTCGTAGGGCACCATCGCGGATTCAAACCTCTTCTGCAGAGGATCGTCCGCGTACTGAGCGCACTCTACCCAGCCGGAGCCGATGTCGAACAGCGCATAGTACTGGGTGAACACGCGGTCGGGATCGAAGTACCACACGTCGCCCTGGTTGTAGTAAACGCCGGCGGTGCGCAGTCTGCCGATTGTACGGCACATGTCGCGGTATTCCTCGGTCTGGTAGATGGAGAAGACCTCGCTGCCGTCCTCGGCGTATTCGCTCATGCCGGGCACGCCCGCCACGTTCACGCCGATAAGGCTGTTGAGCTTCTCAAACTGTACCCACTTGTCGATCTCGGGATAGTTGCGGGTGATCGGGATGCCCTGCTCCTTGAGCTCGGGATACACGGCGTCGCGAGCCTCGTAGGCTTCCTCAAGCAGCGGGATGATGGAGCGGTAGTCGGTGATCGTCTCGGGGATCTCCACGCCGATCTCATCCAGCAGGGTCTTGTTGAAGCGGGCGGAATACATCTGCACGGAGTCCTTCACGGAAGGAATGGCATAGATGCTGCCGTCGATCTTCATGGCCTCGAAGAAGTCTTCGCCCACGAGCTCAGCGGTCTTGGGGGCGTACTCGAGCAGCTCGTCCATGGGGGCGAAGGCGCCCTTCTTAGCCCACTCGACGAAGTTGAGCTGGCCGTTGACGTTCACGATGTCATAGCCCGTGCCGGTGGTGAGGATAGGCACCATCTTCTGGCTGTACTCGGTGGCGTCGATGAAGTGGAAGTTGATCTTGGCGTTGATCTTTTCGATCAGATATTCGTTGATGGCGTCAAAGACCTCCTGGTTGCCGGGCAGCGGGCTTTCAAGCACGTACCAGTCCAGCTCCACATAGGGCAGGTCATTTTCCGCGGTTACGCTTACGGCCATGCCCATTACCATGCACAGTGCCACAAGCAGGCAGAGAATTCTACGCATAAATATGTTCCTCCTCTTTCTATTTTCACTATCTTAAGCCGTCTGACCCACAAGGCGGCTCACGTTCATATCAGCCCTTTACCGAGCCTATCGTCAGTCCCTGTATGAAGTAGCGCTGGAAGAAGGGATAGGCGAATATTATCGGCAGGGTGGACAATACCAGTATGGCCATGCGCGTCTGCTCCGTAGGCATGGACATGAGCATGCGCTGCCCGTCGGGAGTGGAGGCCATGTCGGAATTGTTTTTAATGAAGTCTATCTTTTGCTGTATGCGGGTAAGCATCGTCTGTACCGGCACCAGCTTGGGATTGTCTATGTAGAGCATGCCCGTGAACCAGTCGTTCCATTTGCCCACCAGCACGAACAGCGCTATAGTGGCGAGGCCTGCCTTTGAAAGCGGCAAAACTATAGACCAGTAGACCCTGAACTCGTTTGCGCCGTCTATGGCTGCGGCGTCAAACATTTCTATTGGCACCGTGCCGTTTATGAAGGTGCGCAAAACTATGACGTTGAACGCGTTTACGAGCCCCGGAAGCACCAGTATGAAGAACGTGTCGTACAGGTGCAGCACGTTTACGTTTATGATATATGCGGGCACCATACCGCCCGAAAACAGCATGGTTATCAGCAGCATTATACTGTAAAACTTTTTGCCGGGGAAGCGCTGCTGCGCAAGCACAAAGGCGAGGGAGGACATCACAAGCAGCGACAGTACCGTGCTTACCGCGGTAGACGCGATGGTAATTATATACGAGTCCACGAGCTGGGAGCCGGTCCTAAACAGGCTGGCGTAGGCCGTAAACGTAAAGCTCATCGGGAAATACGAAAAGCCCCTGTAGGCCAGACTCTCCGAGGTGGAGATTGAAATCATCACCACCAGCAAAACCGGCAGCACAGTGCCCAGCGCTATCAATATGAACAGAGCACTCAATAGCGCGTTTGTCAGCGGCTTAACGCGGTTTATCTGCGCGAAGGAATTGCTTACAGCTTCGTTTTTGTTTTTTGCCATTTCGCTCCCTCCCTTCTCAGAACAGTGAGGACTCTTCGTCGATTTTGCGAACCAGGAGGTTTGCAGCTATAACAAGCACAAGGCCCGCCATCGACTGATAGAAGCTGGCAGCGGCCGACATGCCCGTGTTCGGGTTTGTTTTAAGGGCGCGGAAGATGTAGGTGTCTATAACGTCGGTAACCTCGTACAGGCGGCCGTTGTTCTGGGTGACGTTATAAAACAGACCAAAGTCGCCTCTCAGCAGCGAGCCGATGTTGAGAATCAGCATTATCACGATTATCTTTTTTAGATGGGGCAAGGTGACGTAGCGCGCCTGTTGCACCTTGCTCGCGCCGTCGAGCACCGCGGCCTCGTAGTATTCCTGGGAAATGCCCGATATCGAGGCCACATAGACGATTGAGCCGTAACCTACGCCGCGCCACGCGTTTATGAACACAAGCAAAAACGGCCATATGGGCTTGTACAGGTACCAGTCCCTCTGCTGCCCGCCGGTCGCCTTCATCAGCTGGTTTATAAGGCCGTCCGGGCCGCCCTTGAGGAAGCCATAGGCGATTATGGCAACTACCGCCAGCGACAGGAAGTTTGGCATGATGATAAGCGTCTGAAGCGTCTTTGCGAGCTTTCTTATATAAAGCTCGTTAAACAGTATCGCAAGCAGCACCGAAAGCGATACGTTTACGCCGATAAACGCAATATTATACAGAACCGTGTTGCGGGTGATACGCCATGCGTCGTTGGTTTCAAACATGAACTCAAAGTTTTTGAAGCCTACGAATTTGCTGCCGAAAAAGCCGCCGTCCACCGTGAAGTCCTGAAAGGCCAGCATAACGCCGAACATGGGCGCATAATTGAACAGAAGCAAAAGGATTACCGCAGGCAGCGCCAGCAGGTGAAGACGCCAGTACTTCCTGATGTGCAGAGCTATCCTCTCCGGCACGCTCCTTTTGCGTCTTACGGCGTAAGTCCGCGTAGTACTCATGCTCAAGACGATCGCCTCTTTTCCTGATGATGCTAAATTATAGCACTAATGTCTAAAAAAGGCAAGTGTTATTGTCCAATTTGGCAAAAAAATAGTTTGCCGGTTTGCACAAGCGGCGTTATACGATCCAACATACCCTTTTGTACCTGACGCGCGCCCGAATTTTGGCTGTCCGGCAGCCGTTCAGGTGTATTCTTAGAGCTTTTAAATGAAATTTAGTCAGAGTTATTGTACTTTTGGCGAAGAAAGAGTATAATATGGAACGCATAATGATTAATATTCTGCGCGAGGGGCAAAACATATGAAATCCATGCTGCACGCGGGCGAACGCCTGAGACCTTCCGCCCGCACGTTGTGGGAGCTTAAGCACAAGGCGGGCAGAC
>JAFPYA010000188.1 GCA_017412445.1 Clostridia bacterium | reverse complement strand
GCCCGGCCACCTGTAGAGCACGCCCGCCGCCACGAGCAGCGCCGGAATCTCGTAAACCAGCCAGAGGCGCAGCCTGCGGTTTACGCCGCGGAACGTGCGCCGCGCGATGGAAAGTATCTCCGGCACGTCCCCGAGCCTGCCCCTGACCTGCGCCTCGCCCGGAGCGTCGACGCTCAGGTTCATCTTGAGCCCGGGCACATCGAACACGGGGCTTTCGCCGCCGTAGACGTAGAGCGTATTGCGCTTGTCGGCGGTAAGAAGGCGTATCGCGATTTCCGCGTCCTGCGGGTAGACGCTCTTGTCCGCGCCCACCTGCTGCGCCAGCACGCGCGCGGCCTTGGTGTTTTCGGTGGCCATTACGTAGGTTTCCACGTTCATGCCTCTGAGCTCGCGCATGGTCTCGCAGACCCTCGGCAAAAGGCGGCTTTCGAGGGTTATTATGCCCTTGACCGTGCCGGTCGAGGCAACCATCACGCAGATGAGTCCCTCGTTTGTGAGCTCGTCCACCTGCTGCTCCCAAAGGGTCATGTCCAGCGCATTTTTAAGCATGAAGTCGTAGGAGCCCACCAGCACGCGGGTCTCGCCCACGAGCGCCCGCACATCGCTGTCCTCGTTGACTTCTTTTTCTATTATAGGATCGAGCGGCAGCCTGTTTTCCTCAGCCTCCTTGAGTATCGCCTGAGACACGCCGTCCTTTTCCTGCTGAAGCGCCGAGGCTGCAAGCGCGATGAGCATATTGCGGCTCATGCCGTCGGTCAGCACGCAGCCCTTTACGACCGCTTCGCTGCGGGTGAGCGCGTCGTGGGACTCGAATATAACGGTATCCACGTCCCTGAGCTGCTCGAGCACCGCGGCGTTGTTTACCGGGGTGCCGTTTTCGGCGCAGTCCGCAACGCCCTTGGTGATGAGCGCGGGCGCCATGCGCCGGGGTATATTGGGGCAGGCCAGCACAAGCACGCACACCGCACAGCGCACCGCGAAGGACACCGGCTGCCTGAGCACTAGCCAGACTACAAGGCTCGCAAGCGCCGCAGCCGCCGCGATTATGCTGAAGGCACGGCTCAGCTTTACCGCGAGGCAGGCGCGCCTTGTCCTGTCAGCGTCTATGTGCTCGAGACGCTCGGGCGGAAAGCCCATCTCCCTGAGCCTTCGCCGCGTGCGCACGCTTTGCCGCCTGCCCGCAGTGATGCCGAGCGTAGCAAGCGTAGGCAAAAGCGCCGCCGAGTCGAAGAACAGCTCAATATTGACGCTGACGCCCTCACTTATGCGCCACGCCGCCACTATCAGCGCGGGCACTGAGTACAGCGCCGCGCACACGCTCGCCAGCGCCGCGAAGGTGTAAGCGCCAGAGCCTCTCTCCTCCCTGCCGGCCTTGCCGGGCAGGAAGACCTCGTAGCTGAGCACCCACACGACGAGCATCAGCACCAGCTGCGTTATACCCGCGCTCAAGGGATAGCTGAACACCTCAGGCACAGGCAGTATCACGCGGGAGGCCAGCGTGATGTATATCATGAACAGCGAAAGCACCCAGCACACGGCGTTTCGCAGGCTCCTGTGTCCCGGGGGCGGCGGGGCGATCAGGCCCACCTCGAGATTCATGTCCCTTAGCGCCTGCTCGAGAAACTGCGCCGAGAGCTTGCCCTCGTCAAATTCCGCCCTTATCAGCCTGCGGCGGTAATCTGCCTTCAGCCGCTTTACACCGTCAACGGCCTTCAAGGCCTTGACCGCGTCTTTCATCCGCTTTTTCCCGGTCGAGAGCGACAGCGCGTATATCTGTTTCATCGCACGTCCTTTTCGCCCCGCGCTATTATCACGGGCACGGTCATCTCGTCGTCGGTAAGACCGGCGTGCATGCCCTTCATGTTCGGGATGCGGCCGCCTATGGTATCGTAGCGTATATAGCGCTCGCCTGTCGCGCAGGCGATGTAGTCGCCCATGCAGTCCTCGCTCTTGGGGTGGATTATGCCCCGGCCGAAGAGGTTGGTCTTAAGCGCCTCCTCCCGGTCTATGAGCAAAAAGTCGTCGCCGCACACGGCCTTGAATTCCCTTTCAAACTGCGCGCGCCTGAAGGGCTTGACGAAGAACGCCGCGGCCCTGCCCTCCACCGAGGGCGGCATCCACAGGCACTCGTCTATGGAGTCGATTTCGTTTATCATCACGGGATTTTTGCCGTCTACGAGCCCGTGATCGGCGGTGACTATCATCAGCGTGTCCTGCCTGAGGGTCTTGTGAAACGCCTCAAGACGCCTGTTTATGTCGTTAAAATGCCAGACGGTCTCGGGCGAATTCACGCCCGTCTCGTGCATCGTGTGGTCAGGCTCGTTGTAATACAGGCAGACTATCTTTTTGCCATCTCCGTTTGCCAGACTGCCCGCCACGGTCAGCATGTCGTCAAGGCTTTTGACCGCGTGCTGCACGAAGCCGGGGCCGGCGTAGTTGTCGAACTTAGACACCATGTGCGCCTCCGCCTGCGTCTGACAGCACATCGCGGGCGGCAGAGGCATGAGCGTCGCCGCAGGCGAGCCTGTAGGAAAGCGTATGCCCGTGCGCCCGTCGTTGCCGGTGAACGCGTCTATCTGCGCGCCGCACTCTTTAAAGTAGAGGCTCCAGCCGAGCCAGCCGTGCTCAAGCGGGCTTATTCCCGTCCATATGGAGGTTGTGGCCGCGGCCGTGGTCGAGGGGAACACCGGCGATATGGCCGCCCTGTCGTGCTTAAGCAAGAAGCAGTCGGCGGGCATATGCCGCCTTAAAAGCCTGTCGCCCATGCCATCGCAGAGGATGAAGATTACCTTTTCTATGCCGCCCTTTTCGAGCTCAAAGTCGATTTCGGGCAGGGTGGGGTAGTTCGACCTGCCGCCGAAGTATTCGCCTATGCTCGCGGTAATGGAGAGGCTGCTTCTGTCGTAATCGGGATATTTCATGCCTTAAGCCTTTCCAGCGAGGCGTGAAGCCGCTTCATGGTTTCGTCCTTGCCCAGCAGGTACATTATCTCAAACGCGCCGCCGGGGGTGTTCATCTGGCCTGAGACGGCGATTCTGAGCGGCCAGAGCATCTGTCCGTTCTTTATGCCCAGCGCAGCGATTTTCTCAAGCACGCGGTCATGGAGGTTCTCCTCGCTCCAGTCGTCTATGCCGCTTAGCAGCGCCTCGGCCTCGGTGAGCGCGCTTACGCTGCTTTCGAGCGTGCTCTTCTGCTTTTTGTTTATGTACAGCTCGCTGCCGAATTCGGGCATCTCGGCGAGGAACGCCACCATGCCGGGCAGCTGGGCAAAGTACTCCGTCCTGCTTTGCAAAAGCTCGCACAGGCGCTTGTAGTCGAAGCTTCTGCCTTTAAGCGCCTTGTCCAGCCACGGCGTCGCAAGCTCCATGTATTTTTCGGGAGTGAGGCGTCTTATGTACTCGGCGTTGAACCAGTTCATCTTCTGCATGTCGAAGATGCTGGGGGATTTGCTCAGACCTTCAAGGTCGAATATCTTTTCGAGCTCGCCCAGAGTGAAGAACTCCTCCTCGCCTCTGGGGCTCCAGCCAAGCAGCGCCATGTAGTTTATGACCGCGTCGACGAGGTAGCCCTGAGACAGAAGATCCTCAAACGAGGGATCGCCCTTGCGCTTGTACATCTTGCGCACGATCTCGACCGGATTGCCGTTTTCGTCAAGCACGGGATTGCCGTTTTCGTCCTTCTGGATGTCGCGGCACATTACGGGCGTAAGATGCACGTAGACAGGCGGCTGCCAGCCGAACGCTTCATATAAAAGGTTGTATTTGGGCGCGCTGGACAGGTATTCGTTGCCGCGCATCACGTGGGTTATGCCCATGGTATGGTCGTCAATCACGTTTGCAAAGTTGTAGGTGGGCAGACCGTCAGCCTTTATCAGCACGCCGTCGTCCAGCGTGTCGCAGTCCACCTCGACGTGGCCGTATATCACGTCGTCAAATCCCGCCTTGCCCGTCGTGGGGATGTTCTGGCGGATGACGTAGGGCTCGCCCGCGTCGAGCTTTGCCTGAACTTCTTCCTTTGTCAGGCGCAGGCAATGCTTGTCGTATTTGAAGGTTTCGCCCTTTTGCTCGGCCTCTTTGCGGGCCTCCTCGAGGCGCTCCTTGGAGCAGAAGCAGTAGTACGCCGCGCCCTTGTCAATCAGCTCCCTGGCGTAGGGCAGGTACATGTCCTTGCGCTCGCTCTGCACGTAGGGGCCGTAGTCGCCACCTACGTCGGGG
>JAFPYA010000187.1 GCA_017412445.1 Clostridia bacterium | reverse complement strand
GCTGCAATTAGGCGCGAGCGTCGCCTGCGTCGAGGGCAGACTGTTCAAGCTCAATAAAAACGGAATGCACATAATCGAAATGTGCGGCATGAGCGCGTTGTTCTCCGCGCTGTTCGGAACTCCCATCGCCGCGGCATTCTTCGCCATAGAGGTCGTTGACGTGGGCATGGTGCGCTACAAGGCGCTTTTGCCCTGCGTGATTTCCGCACTCGTAGCAAACCTCCTTTCGGGCATCTTCGGCGTTGAGCCCACACGCTTTGCGCTTGGCGAAGCCTTAGCCGGCAACGGCATACTTGACTACCTTAAGGTGGGCACGCTTGCGCTTCTGACCGGGCTTGTCGCTATACTCTTTTGCGAAACCATGCACTTTGCACAGCGCAAGGCGAAAAAGCTGGTGCCAAACGAGTTTATAAGGATAATCATTTCGGCTGTATCGGTAATTGCGCTGAGCCTCATTCTCGGCACGCGCGACTATAACGGCGCAGGCATGGGGGTCATCAAAAGAGCGATAGGCGGCGAAGCGCAGCCCCTTGCGTGGCTTATAAAGCTTGCTTTCACTGTTATCACGCTTTCAGGCGGCTTTAAGGGCGGCGAGATTGTGCCATCGTTCTTTGTGGGCGCGTGCTTTGGCTGCACCATCGGCTCAATTCTGGGCCTCGATCCGGGACTCGCTGCGGCGCTGGGCATGATCGGCGTGTTCTGCGGGGTGACCAACGCCCCCGCCGCGTCGATGCTCATCGCCTGCGAGATGTTCTCGGGCAATTACTTCGTGTTCTTTGCGCTGACCGTCGCCGTAAGCTTTTTCGCCGGCGGAAAGACGAGCCTTTACCACTCTCAAAAATATCTGGAATCGAAATACATCTGGGACGGAGAATAAAATGGCACTGCTTGTAATGGCGTTCTGGCTCGCGCTCAACGGCCGAATCGCCTTCGACACTTTGATACTCGGCGCGGCGATAACGCTTATCATGCTTTTGCTCGGCCACTCAACCGGGCTTTGGACGCTTGACAGAGAGAAGCACATATACCTGCTTCTGCCTTCGGGTATACTGTACTTTTTCGTGCTTATAAAAGAAATCTTCGTTGCAAACCTCCAGGTGGTAAAAATAATATTCAACCGCAGGGAAAGCCCCTGCATAAGGCACTACACCACTAAGCTCAAAACCAAGGTGGCGCGCGCAGTGCTCGCAAATTCCATTACGCTTACGCCCGGCACGGTCACAGTGCAATTGGTCGATAACGTGCTTACCGTTCATTGCCTTACGCACGAAATGGCCGATGGGCTTACTTATTCGTCCCTCGAAAAGCGACTGCTGAGAATGGAGGAAAAGTACGGTGGATAAACTCTACGATACAGCCATGCTTGTTGCCCTCACGGTCGCGTCGCTCGGTTTGTTTGTCTGCCTGTTCAGGGCGGTCAAGGGACCAACGGCGGCTGACAGGATAATCTCCATAAACATGACGGGCACCGTTATAATAGCCATAATACTCATACTCACCATCATGATGAAAGAAGCGTACCTTGCGGACATTGCTCTGATATACGCGCTTTTGAGCTTTCTTGCCGTGGTGGTGCTGGTGAGAATATTTGTTTCGCTCAACCGTAAGCGCGGAGAGGAGGGCGAAAACAAAAATGATTGAATGGATAAGGTTTGTACTGTTTTGTCTTATGCTGTTGGCTGCGGCCTGCTTCCTCGTGTCGGGACTAATAGGCGTAAACCGCTTTAAGTTTTCACTCAACCGCAT
>JAFPYA010000186.1 GCA_017412445.1 Clostridia bacterium | reverse complement strand
CGCGCAAACACGTAGCCGCTCATGGAATTTATAATCAGCGAAATAACGAGCGTAATTAGAGTAACAATAAAGCTGTTTTTAAAATACAGACCCCATGAGCCGGAATGCATCGCCCTCGAGTAGTTATCGAAATTTAGCTTGGCCGGTATTATCACCGGTTCAAAAGAATAGATTTCATCCATCGTTTGAAACGAAACCGAAACGCATACAAGCAGCGGGAACAGCATTGTCAATGCCATAAGCGCCACAATGAGTATGCCAGGCAAATGAGAAATGAAGCGCGGCAGTTTGATCTTCATCAGCCGTGCACCTCGATTTCGCCTCGCCGGTTAAACCGGTAGTTTATAAGCGTCAAAAGCATCACGATAATCAAAAGTGCCACCGACATCGAAGACGCGTAGCCCATTCTGAGCTCGCTGAAGCCGTATATGTATATCTGGTGGACTATCGTGGTTGTAGCGTTCACAGGGTCGCCGCGCGTCATTATCTGCACTTGCTCAAAGGTCTTGAAGCCCTCTATCATTGTGGTCATAAGCACGAAGAAGATGACCGGACGAAGCAGCGGCACCGTGATTTTGAAAAACTTCACTGTGCTGCCAGCGCCGTCTACCGTAGCGGCCTCGTATAGCTCGTCAGGTATCGAATTGATTCCCGAGAGATATATCAGCATGCAGTAGCCCAGATTTTTCCACACGTTTATGAAAATAAGGCAGCCTAAAGCAAGCTTCGTGTCAAACAGCCACTCTGCTACAGGCAGTGAAATCAAGCGCAGCGCTTTGTTTATGAAGCCGTGATTCGGATCGAGCATCATAAGCCATATCATGCTTATGGCGGTCATAGATGTGGCATAAGGAAACAGAAAGAGCATCCTGAGCCACTTTATGCCCTTCTTTGCCCCGCTCAGCAGCGAAGCAAGCACGAGCCCGGTGAACGTCAGGCATATTACGCTTACAAAAGCGTATATGAAAGTATTTAGACAGGCTTTTTTAAAGGTTTCGTCCTGAGAGAGCCTTACAAAATTTCTGAGACCCGTCCATTCGGCCGTGTTCAGATTGTAATTGGTAAAGCTGTACCATATGTTTATAAAAAGCGGGTAAAGCACGAAAAGCGCAAAGAAAAGCAAAAACGGCAGCAGCATTGTAAGTGCTGCCGTTAAATCCCTGCGTTTGAAGATATCTGCTTTTGCTTTGCGCTTTAGGCCTATAGTCATCTGGTCAGTTTGCCATTCTGAATTCTATATCGCTTTGAGCCTCGTTAAGTGCCTCATCAATGGCTTTATCGCCAAAGAGCACGGACTGGCTTATGACGTTTCTGACCGCCTGGAAGGAGGTAGACCACGTGACCCTCGGCATGCCGGTGCCGTACTCTACGCACAGGCTGCGCGCCTCGTTCCATTCGTCCATCTGCGCGTATTCGTCCACGAGCGAGGACAGCGTTACGGGGATTCTTACCATTTCGGCGCGTTTGAGCGTGCTTTCAGGCGACATCACAAACGAGATAAACTCGAACGCTTCATCGGGGTGCTCGCAGGTTGTGCCTATGAAAAGCATGTTGCATCCGCAAAACGACGCCTTCGTGCCGTTGTTCGGAGGCAGCGCTATGCCTACCTTGCCCGCGTATTCGTGATTGTTGAGCATCGTGGTGAGCGCTGCGTTGTTTATAAGGGTCATCGCCGCATTGCCGCTTACGAAAGGATTGACCTCGTTTGAAGAGTAAGTCAGATTTACATCAGGCAGCAGATCGCCTAAAAACTCGAGTGCTTTTTTGAGCTCTTCATTGTCTGCAAACACAGGCTCGCCGTCAACTATATATTTCCCGCCGTTGCCGTACATGAACACGTCGAGTTCAACGAGGTTGCCGCCCGTCTGCGGATAGCAGAAGCCGGAGAACGCGACATTGCCGTTCTCATCATATGTCGTAAGCGTTCTTGCCGCGTCGGCCAACTCCTCCCAGCTCACAGGCACGTCGATGCCCGCCTCCTCGAGCAGGTCGATTCTGTAGGCGAACACGTAGGGAGTTACGCTGTAGCCAAGTCCGTACACGTGGCCGTTGTAGGTGCCGTTTGCAAACACCGACTCCATTATGTCGTCCTTGCCCTCCCACGCTTCGAAATAATCGTCTATAGGCATATACTGCCCCGCCTCCACGCGCTGTGCCACGGAGAGTATGCCGTGACCGATTATATCTACGCCGCCACCCGAGGCGAACTGTGTGTTGAGCGCGGTATCCATGGCGTCGCCTATGGCCTTTTCGTCGTACTCTATATGTATGTTCGGATTTTGCGCTTCAAATTCATTTATCGCCCATTGCCAGTAGGCGCGCTCGGCTTCATCATTTCCGATGCGCACGAAGCTCAGCGAAACCTGCTCCTCTTCGGAATATGCGGCAAAGCTGAACAACATCGTAAGCACCAGCAGCAGTACAGCAAGCTTTCTCATACGGTTTCTCCTCATCTGACATATTTTTGGTCTTCAAGAAGTTGTCTTTTCATCCATTCATTGGCGGCGAAGCGATCCCCTGTACTTATCAGCAGCTCGTACAGCTTGCGTCTGAGAATATGCAGTTCATTTTGAACAGATTCGCATTTTATCAGATTATGCTTTTCGCCGGGGTCTTCGGTCATGTCGTAAAGCTCATCGTTGTCGGTAAGGTTCCATATGTACTTGTATTTGTCGGTACGTATGCAGCGCGTGGTATACAGGCCGAATTGCTGTCCGTTCGAGGTGACAAGCACCTCCTTGGGGCACGCCTCGCTTTCTTCTTGTGTTTCAGGTAGCGGTCTTCCGTGATGCAGCGCATCCTCGCCT
>JAFPYA010000185.1 GCA_017412445.1 Clostridia bacterium | reverse complement strand
TCCTTCGCCAAGAGCCAGGCCTTCGAGTACCAGTGCACCCACGAGGTCGGCAAGGAAGGTGCCGGCAAGATCTCCACGGCCATAGGCCTTGGCACCATCAAGCACCCCGAGCTGGCGCTGTGCGAGAACGGCTGGTACACCTCCGTACCTACCGTGCTGCCCAACACCAAGGTTGAAAACGACGAGATCAACAGCTACACCCAGCTGACCGCCAACGGCAAGTTCTCCTCCGCCAAGGGCGGCGAGAACCTGTTCGTAAACATCATCGTAAAGGGCCTCGAGGAGGCCACCGGCTTTGCCACACCCGAGGAAGTGGCCGAAATGGTCGAGCTCGATTGGTTTGGCGAGTTCTATCTGGAGCTCAAGGAAGGCGCCTGGGAGCGCCTGGTAGAGTTCTACAACACTCTGGGCTAATCTAACCATTCGCCTGCCCGCCTCCGTAGCGGGGGCGGGCAGATTAAGAGGACGGGGAGGCAAATCATGTACAAAAGTCAAGTAAAGCTGCAAAAGGTCATATGCCTTATAGCGCTGTGCGCCGGCGCGGTGGTGTTCATATACGCGCTGGGTCTGTTGACCGACTTGTACGATATGTTATACAATATGATCCCCGACCCGGATGAACTCGAGAATACCCGTGTCGCGGGCGCCCGCATATACTACGACATGCAGCCCTTCAACAAGCTGCTGTTGTATTGCGGCATACTTTTGATACTTCTTGCCACGGGGCTGTTTGTAACCGGCACACAGTCTCGCCGCCGCTATTACATAAGCAATTATGTGGCAACCGGCGTAAACGTGACCTGTCAGCTTGCTGCCGCCGCCTGGATAGGCGTGAAGGTGCAGCAGTTCAGAAACATCTACGATACCACGGTGGACTTCGCGCAGTTGGAGCGAAGGCTCAGCCGCCTCGGCACTTATACCGAGTCGCGCTTCTGGTTTGACGTACACTGGTTTGTGTGCGGGCTGCTGGCAATTTCGGCAGCATTGCTAATTACGAATTTAATCCTGAAAGTAAAGCTTATGAAGGCTGAACGTGACCTGCTTGAACAGGGAAAGGCGGTGTGAGGATGAACGAGGAACGCTCATACATGGAAGTCGATCGCATGCGCTTTACGAAGAATACCGCTTCTTCGCGCCTTGCGATACTGGCGATAGTCTTTAACGTGCTTTACTTTATCAGCATATATAAATCCGACGTGGGTAATTATTACTACACGGCGCTCATCGGCGTGTCTATAGTGTACAATCTGGTGTTCATGCTCACTACGTTTTTGTGCTCCGAGGGCGTAAAGAATTACAACCGCAGCTATTCAAAAGTGCTTATTATAGTGGGAATACTGCAGATAGTGCGCATTTTCATACTGCCGCTCAAAATGCACAACACGCTCATGAGCAGCGCTCCGGTCGAGTCGACACTGCATATACTCAACTATTACATTCCCGTCACCAAGGATTTGGTGGTAATGGAGACCTGGCAGTTCGTGCGGGTGGTCATATACCTCGCGGCGTCCGCTTTCTGCCTGTTCAGAAGCGCAGTCATCAACCTTAAAAAGAGCCGCGCTCTAAATGATCACATAGCGAACCTCAGTTCGCAGGCGTAAGGGGGAGAACGCATGGCACAGCTCAATTTGCAGCACCTCGACAAAATATATGACAACAAGGTGCAGGCCGTATACGATTTTAACCTCGATGTGGCGGACGGTGAGCTCATAGTGCTGGTCGGCCCCTCCGGCTGCGGCAAAAGCACCACGCTCAGAATGGTGGCGGGGCTTGAGGACATCTCAAACGGCAAACTGTTGCTCGACGGCAGGGACATAACCCGCGCCCCCGCAAAGGACAGGGACATGGCCATGGTCTTCCAGAACTACGCCCTGTACGGCCACATGACCATATACGAGAACATGGCCTTTTCGCTGACGCTCAGGCACGAGGATAAAAACGTGATCCACAAGAAGGTGTTGGCAGCGGCTGAGATACTGGGGCTTACGAACCAATTGAACAAAAGGCCCGCCCAGCTCTCCGGCGGCCAGAGGCAGCGCGTGGCGATGGGCCGCTCGATAGTCAGAAACCCCAAGGTGTTCCTGTTTGACGAGCCGCTGAGCAACCTCGACGCAAAGCTCAGGGGCGCGACGCGCCGCGAGATACTGCTTTTGCACAAGCGCCTTGGCGCAACTATGCTCTACGTCACTCACGATCAGACCGAGGCGCTGACGCTCGCCGACCGCATCGTGTGCATGTCGATGGGGCACGTGCAGCAAGTGGGCACGCCGCTCGAATTGTACGATAAGCCCAACAACATATTCGTCGCCAGCTTCATAGGCCTTCCGCCCATGAATATGTTCGATGTGATATTCCTTGACGGCAAGCTTAAGGGCAGGGGCTTTGAGGTGGAGCTCGACGACAGGCAAAAGCATATTCTCAGAAACCAGTACGGGCTGGAGCTGGTGCTGGGCGTGCGTCCGGAGGATATCGCGGTGGGTGAGAACATGAACGTGCTCGTCTCTACAAACGAAAACCTCGGCATGAATACTCTGGTGCACGGCTACGTGGGTTCGACGGACGGGCCGCGCGTCACGGCAAAATTGCGCGGCTGGGCGAGCTACAAAAACGGCGACATCGTCGGCATGCGCATAAACAAGATGCACTTTTTCGACAAGGATACCACTCAGGCCATCAGGGAGGAGGATTGACGCATGAATCCGATACTGAATTTCTTCCGCAAGATACTGGTGGGCATAAAGCGCAAGCCTCATAAAATCCCCCTGATCGCGCTGGGCTTGGCTTACATATACTATTCGCTCAACCTGAGCAGCATCGCAAAGACCACCACGTTCATTAACGGCGCAGGCATGGGCATAGCCGAGTTCGTAGCCATGCTCTTTGGCGTACTGCTGCTTGTGTGCTTCATGAACGCTTTCCCGCACAGAAAGCCTGTAAACATTCCAATGCTCGTGCTGGCCATGGCGGGTATAGTGCTGGTGTTCGCCTGCGATACGTTCTACCGCGGCCGCGTGATCTACGCGCTCACGCGCGAGCAGAACCAAATCAAGGAAACTGCGGACATCCGCGCCGCGCTCACCACGCTCGATGTGCATCGCGTTATTCTGGGAATTGGTGTGGCGCTTACGGCGCTGCTGCCTGTATATACGCCGCTCCTGAGGAAGATTAACACTAACATCAGGATAGAAGAAAACGGCGATATGGGCAAAATCGACATCAGCGGCGAAGATGCCTGATAACCCCGGATGTCGAAAAAGGATGTACGCGAAGGGCGCGAGCCCATCAGGTCCACGGCGGAATACTATAAGCTGAACACCAAGGCCATAGATGACCTTGTGAGCGCGGACAAGGGCAATTCGCCCGAGGTCAGCCGCGAGGAGCTTAAAAAGTACGGCGCCAGGCGCAAATTCACGCTTAGCCAATGGCTCAAGGCAATACTGATAAAGTTCTGGTTCGCGGGCGTGATATGCTACTTCTTCATATGGGGTCTGGGCACATATGTGGCCAATTCGCTCGACCTGTGGCTTATAACCGCGGTGGCGTTGGGTTTCATGACGGATCTTGCCACAAATCCCATACTGCGCCTGACCGAGAAAAACGAGGGCGACAGCGCGGTGTGGATGATGTTCACAAAAAAGAAAAAGTTCATCACCCTGCCGCTGAACGTGATTTACAGCTGCGCGCTCATGGCGCTGTGCGTATACACGTATTCGCTTATAAACCATGTGGTTGGCGTGGGCGTGGAGCCGCTGCTCTTCGGCGTCGTGATCACTGCCTGGGATCTGATACTGATACAGTGTAAGCATTTGTTTCAAAGGATACTTGCCGACGCCAAGGCGCAGGCGGCACAGAAAAAGTAATTTAATGAGGTGACAGCCATGTACGAAAACATTGAACAGTATGTGCTCAATCTGGTGAACAATTCCACTCCGGAGCACACCGTTTGGAACATGGAGAGAATTCGCGCTGGCAAGCCGTCCAACTGGAATTACATCGAGGGCTGCATGCTCACGGCGCTGCTCAGCATGGCCGAAATCACCAAAAACGCCGTGTATTCCGGCTTCGTAGAGTCGCTGCTCGATTTCTTTGTGAACGAAGACGGCAGCGTTAAGACGATGGCGCTTGAAAAGCATACGCTTGACGACATAAATGAAGGCCGCGCGCTGTTTGACGTATACGCCTCTACGCACAAGCCCAAGTACAAGGCGGCGATAGAAATGCTGGCAAAGCAGCTTTCCGAGCAGCCCCGGAACGAAGAAGGCAACTTCTGGCATAAAGAGATATATCCCAATCAGGTCTGGCTGGACGGCGTATACATGGCCATGCCTTTTTTAGCGCGCTACGAGATTTTTACCGGCAGAAACGATTTTTCGGACATAATCTCGCAGATCAGGAACGTAGAAGCCCACATGATGGATCCCAGGACAGGGCTTTATTACCACGGTTACGATCAGAGCCGCCAAAGCTTCTGGTGCGATAAAGAGACGGGTCTGAGCCAGAATTTCTGGCTGCGCGCCATCGGCTGGTTCAGCGTGGCGCTGGCGGATCTTACAGAGATACTGCCGCTGGGCGAGGACAGAGCCGAAATCGTGCGCATATTCGCAAACCTCATGGAGTCCGTCAGCAAATATGCCGACCCCATAACCGGCATGTATTATCAGGTGGTCGATAAGGGCGACCAGCAGGGCAACTACCTTGAAAGCAGCGGCAGCTGCATGATAGCCTACGCAATGCTCAAGGGCGCGCGTCTGGGCGTGCTCGACGGCAAGTTTGCCGCGCTGGGGCAGCAGACCTTCGACGGCGTGTACAGGAATAATGTAAGCTTTGAGAACGGCGAACTGAGCCTCGGCGGCATATGCCTCGTGGCGGGACTGGGCCCCGAAAACAACAGAAAGCGTGACGGCAGCTTCGCCTACTACATCTCTGAGCCTGTCGTAACAAACGACGCCAAGGGCATCGCGCCCTTCGTGCTGGCATATACTGAGATAAGGCGGCTGGGCTATCTCACGCTGAGAAACGTAAACAAAATCTACCCCAACGGCTTCCACGCCGTGCACAATTTCTCTATGGACATCCGCAAGGGCGAGTTTGTAGTGTTTGTAGGGCCCTCGGGCTGCGGCAAATCCACCACGCTCAGAATGATCGCGGGTCTTGAAAACATTTCCAGCGGCGAATTGCTCATAGACGGCGTGCGCGCAAACGAAAAGACGCCCAAGCAGCGCGGTATCGCCATGGTGTTCCAGAGCTACGCGCTATACCCGCAGATGACCGTATACGACAACATAGGATTCGGGCTCAACCTGCAGGGCGTGGACGAAAGTGAAATAGAGCGCAGGGTAAACGAC
>JAFPYA010000015.1 GCA_017412445.1 Clostridia bacterium | reverse complement strand
TTTATGAATATCGACCCAATCGAGCAACAGGACAACATTCGTCAGCAGCCGTTGCTGGCGCTGATTTTGTATCATATCTTCGGGAGTTCTGGCGAGCAGCTGTTTGGAATACTTTTCACGGAATTTATCCCTGTTAAAAGCTCTTATCAGCAGCCTTGCATAAAGTGACTCTAAAATGCCCATAATCCTTCTCCCTTTAATAGGTTGGCGTCAGGTAAGCATATTGATCATTATGACGCTCAACGCGGCCAAAATCATGCCGAGGAGCTGCAGCCTGCTCGGCTTTTCCTTGAACAGGAAGATTGAATACAAAAACGAAAGCGCCAGCACGCCGCCGTTGTCTATGGTGTACAGAAGGCCCGACTGCATCTGAGTAAGCAGGTAGAGCATGAGGCGCGCCGCCGCGAAGGCCGATATGCAGCAAACCAGCAGCCACGCCGCTGCCTTTTTGCCCATATTGAAGCCGCGCAGGAGCGCGCTGCCCCTGCCGCCTGCCGCTTCGATGCCAAAAGCGAACAGGGCCGAGAGTGCAAAAAGGATCACGAGCATCTCGCTGCTCTCTTCGCCGTGAAGTTTGTTGACCTGCAGATTCATTATGATGCCGTACAGGCCGTTTGAGAGGAACAGAAGCGCGCACCACAGGTAATAGCTGCGCGAGGCGCCGCCGAGCTTAAGCCCCTTGCTGTTCATAAGCACTATGGCCGCAATCATTATGCCGACCGCCGCCCATTGCACTGCGGTCATCCTTTCGCCCAGAAACGCGACGCCGACCAAAAGCGGCAGCACTATGCCACCGAACAGGCTCGCTAGCATCAAAAACGCGTACGAGCCCAGATTGCCGCCCTTTATCATAGACGTATTGTACAAAAGCAGCACCAGCGCGTTTATTGCGGCAAACAGCCACGTATAGCCCGAGGGATGAAAGCTCAGGCCGTTTGAAACAAGCGAGCACAGCGCGATAAACGCGCCGTAGCAGACCGAGAATACAGCCGTCGAGCTATTTTGGTTTTCGCCCGCGTATGCGCGGGAGTACAGCCGCGTGAACAGAGACTGAAACGAAAACAGTATCACCATCAGCGCGACCAGAAGCACCGTAGTCATGGAAAGCCTCCCGTATCGATAACTCTATAGTTCTCTTTTGTCCTGCTATTTGCCGAAACAAGCGTATTTGCCCGAATCGCCCGCTATGACCTTGAGCGCAAGAGCGCGTCGCAGGTTCAGGCGGAAAGCCTGCTTTATTTCGCGGTCCCGTCCGCCTTCAATTTCCGCCTGAGCCTTACCGCCATCACGCTGTGGGCGGGCATTTCAAAGATGTAGCTGTCCTTTTCGGCAGCGATGGAAACCTCTCTTACACTGAAATCCGATGGGGGAATCACGTCCTCGCTCTCGTAAAGGAGGGCGCTTTCGACGCTGTAGACGCAGGCGTTTCCTTTAAGCGGAATAATCAGCTGTCTGGCCCTGGAGTAGGAGGGGTTGACAGAGGTAAGATACAGGCCGCCTTCGTTTTCTGTAACGAAGGCCTCCATGCCCCTTAAGCGGATGCTGCCGCCGATGTGGCCGCTCATAAGGGAGAAGATCTCTCCCTGCGCCGTCAGGCGCGCGCTTTCAGGCAAAACCTCTATCAGCCCCTCGTTCACGGCCTCGAAATGGCAGGCCTGCACTATGTTCATATTTTCGGCCTCGGACATAAGCATATGGAGCGTCAGCGCCGAAAAGATGGCGTCGGTCACATTGGAGGAGCGGTTCCACGCAAACCATACGTTCCATTCGTCCATCGAAATGCCTATGTTATCAGGCAGACAGGAACGGTTCTGCCTGATTTCATCCCTGAGTCTCAGCGAAGAGAGGACGCACGCCTCGTACTCTTCTTCAAAGGCAAAGGCACTTTTGTATTTTGGCTGGCTTGCGTAAAAGTGCTCGGATACCAAAGGCACTATGTCGCTCAGCGGAATAGCGCTGCGCTGCGCCCAATCCGCGCTGGGGTAAGGGCCGGACGAGCACAGGGTGATTTCAGGGCAAGCCGCGAGCATCTTTTCCGCGTTTGAGCGGGCAAGCCTGACGTAGCCCTCCGGCGTATTTTCGCCCTCCATGTGTCCGTAGCCGAACTCGTTGCCAAGTGACCAGAGGCGCACATTGTATTTCTCTTTATGGCCGCGCTCGGCGCGAAGCTGTCCGTAGGGGGTGGAGGCGTCGCCGTTACAGTATTCCACCCACGCCGCGTTTTCCTCGGGGGTGTTCCAGCTGGGATTTATGGTGATGAACGGTTCGGCACCTACCTCGCGGCACAACGCGATGAAGTCGTCAGTATTTATTTCGTGGTAGTCGTAGCCCTGTGTGAAAGGCTGCGTCTCTATGCCGAGCCAGGATTGCAGCGGCGCGCGCATGTCCGGGGGCAGCAGGCCGTCCGCCCAGTTGTATTCGCCGGCAAAATTTCCGCCCGGCCAGCGTATGAGCTTTATGTTCAGCTCCCTGAGCTTTTGTAAAACGTCGGGGCGCATGCCGTGAAAATTGTCCTCGGGCATGAGCGACACCGCGCCTATCAACAGCGAAGCGCGCGCGGTGAACGTGAGCCTGAGGTCGGCATCCGCGTCGTCTGCGGGGCATTCAAGCGCGGCTTCATACGTCTCCCAATCCGCAGATTTTATGGTAATGTCAGCGGAGGCATACACGCATGAGCCGAAGCGGGACGTGAGCGCGGCGCTTAAAACCAGCGGCGTATCCGTCCTTGCCACTATGCGAAAGAGGTATTTCTTTCCCTTTGTCACCGTAAGCTCGTGCTGGCCGATACCCGCGATTGCGCCCTCACGCACGTTCAGTATGCGCTGGGAATACATTTCGTTTGCGCGGCGCATGTGGTACAGCGCGTGGTGGCGGGTATAGGACTCGTCAAAGCCGAGATAGGGCTTGTCGCCGATTTTATACCATTCGCTCGCCTGTCCCGTCCTGCAGGTGGGCTTTCCGGCAAATTTGCGGTTGCGGAGCATCTGCGCCGAAAGTCCCTTGAACACGCACGCGCGCGTATGCTCTATGTTTGTGCCGAACAGCAGCGGCGAAACCCGCGCCCGGATATTTTCGTCAAATTCAATCACGATGGCGTCTGCGCCCGTCACTTTTCCTCAGCTCCCTTATAAAAACGTCTGGATTTTCGCCCAATGGTCTGCGCTTCTAAAGCGCTTTTTACGTCCTCAGCGCGGCCCGCCCTTCAGGCAGGCTTCGATCAGGTCGTCGCTTTTCGCGGTGGCGAGCGCGGTCACGGTGTCTGACGCGCCGTAGTAGATTTTTATCGTTCCGTCCGCCTCGGCGATAGCTGCCGTGGGGAAGATAACGTTTGTGCGAAAGCCCTGTAGCGTCTCATAGGCCGTTTCGGGCGCCAAAAGGGGCTCGCGGCATATCCCCAGCACCCGCCGTGGGTTTTCCCTGTCCAGCAGCATCACGCCCGCCGTATAGCGCTTTGTCCACTGCTGCTCCCAGCCGTTTTTTCCGCGGCTGTCGTCCCTGTCCACGGCGTGGGTGAACACCAGCCAGCCGCGCTCAGTCTTCACAGGCGGCGCGCCGGGACCAATTTTGTCGTTGGCGAAGGGAAAGTCCTCCACGGCGGCCAGCAGCTCCGAGCGCCCCCAATACACGAGATCGGGGCTTTCGCTTATCCAGATGTCGAAGCGGTCGCGCCTCCTCCTGCTGTAGACAGGCATGGGGCGCTCCAGGCG
>JAFPYA010000184.1 GCA_017412445.1 Clostridia bacterium | reverse complement strand
TATAAGCAGTACACAATAAATATAAAATACTATCTTCATATCAAATGTCTATGCTTATTCCGTTTACGGTCACGCCCTCGTCAGCTGGTATGAGTATGTACTTCATGCCGTCGATGACGCGGGTCTCTATGAGGCTTGCCTGTCTTGGGCTTACCTTTACAAGTACGTCGTTTGTCTTGACCTCAAAGCTTTTGTCATCTGTGATTCCTGCAAGCGGTAGGTCTGCGCCGGTGCCGAACTCCTCCTCAAACTTTTCGGCGAACGTAAACGCCCTGTCGTCCGATACGCCGGATTGCACGAGCACATCGCTCAGCTCCTTTGCGCCTATGCGCTTGGGATCGCCGGTTTTATCCTTCTTCTGCTCGTCCAGCTTCTCGATGAGGCGATCGTTTACGCTTTGCACCACGTCGAGCGAGCATTCCTCCTCCAGGGCATCCCTGAGCACGGCCTTGAACGCTTCCTTGCTCTCGTTTGCCGGAGTAAGCGTGCCCTCGGTTATCGTAGAAAGAAAATCGTTGTGATCCTCGGCCATGTCCTTTGAGTAAAACAGCGCATTAGAGATGTTTGCGCCCATATCCTCAAAGCACGGGAACATGAAGCCCAGGCTCGGCGCAGAGACAACCCAGTCAGGCTCGCGGGTAATGAAATTGTTTTCCTTGCTGTCGTAGCTCAGGGCGGGCTTGCTGAGCTTTACCGGGCATACGGCGCAGATCAAATACTTGAACACATGCGACGGGTTTTCGTTCTCTATTGCGCCTTCATCTCCGTTCATAGACATATAGTCGGTATCGTATATGTCGTGCATGAGCAAGATAAGGTTGTTGCCCTCAAGCTGAGTCTTGTCTATAACCTCCTGAACGAAGCTCTGCATCAGGATTTCGTCGTCGAATGAATCGCTGCTCAGCTGCATAAGCCTTTCGTGCAGCTTGCCGTCCATCACCTCGGAGAGAGGAAACTTGACTATGGAAAGATTCTTGCCAATGTCTCCCGAAAGCACTCGCTTGAAAATTTGCATGTACTTGTCGCTCTCAGTCTGACCCATGGAGGCGATGCTCTTGGAAAGCTCGCTGATTACGGCCTTTTTGCTGTTTACATACCAACCGCGGATTTCAATAGGATTGTGGTTGTCGCTTCTGAGTCTGTTCTTGATTTTGGAAATGTCAGATTTGTTCATGTTGTTGCTTCCTTAATTTTAAGTACCAGCGCGGCTTCCATGGCGATGCCGTATTCCATCGCCCTTTCGTCGGGATTGAAGTCGCGGCTGTGCAGCGGCGCACCGATGTGTTCGATGTCGCTTGAGCAGCCCACATGGAAAAACGCGCCGGGCGCCCTGTCAAGAAAAAACGAAAAATCCTCCGCGCCCATGCTGGGAGCGTCCTTTACGAGCGCGTTCTCCCTGCCAAAGAGCTCTCCGGCTATTTCGAGTACGCGCATCGCATGCTCGGGCGTGTTTATGAGTGCGCTGTAGCCCTCTGTGATGTTCGCTTCTATTTTACAGCGGTACGCCGCGCCTAAGCCATTACAGGTTTCCTGTATGCGATTCTTAAGCTTTGAGCGCAGAATGTTATCTGCGCTTCTCAGCGTCCCTGTCATTTTCACCTCGTCGCAGATTATGTTTGACGCGGTGCCGCCCTTTATGGTGCCTATCGTCAGCACCGCGCTTTCAAGCGGCGAAACATTGCGAGAGACGATGGCTTGCAGCGCGGTCAGCAGCTGACCCGCGCATACTATGGCGTCGTAACCGTTTTCGGGGTACGCGCCGTGAGAGCCCGTGCCCCTTACGGTTATCTCTATGCCGTCCGTGCTTGCGTTCAGCGTGCCGGGTCGGCTTTCGATCTGCCCCACGCAGAGCCTTGGCATAACGTGAAGACCGTATACGCGATCCACATGATAGCGCTCCATCATGCCCGATTCAGCCATGGGCTTCGCGCCGCCCTCTGTCTCTTCTGCAGGCTCGAACATGAGCAGGCACCCGCCTTCAAAGCCGCGGGGCAGATTTTTGAGCAGTCTGCCTGTCGAAAGCATTATGGCAGTGTGCATGTCGTGGCCGCAGGCGTGCATATAGCCCTTGTGCGTGCTTCTGAAGGGACACCCTTCGGGTTCTTCAAGCGGCAACGCGTCGAAGTCAGCGCGGAAGGCAGTGATTTTTCCAGGCCTGTCGCCCTTGATGAAGGCCGTAATCCAGCCCCTCTCGTCAACCTCGAAGTCAACGCCTGTTTCCGTAAGCTTCTCGGCTATGAGTGCCTTCGTCTTAAATTCCTTAAAGCCCGGCTCTGGGATTTTGTGCAGAGCGCGCCTGGTTTCAACTGCCCAGTCGAACTGCTGCTTAGCAAACAGCTTTATTTCTTCATTTGTGTACATTGCAAAAACGCTTCTTGCTTATTCCATATCGAATATGGGCTTGTTGGCCGCATAGAGCATTTTATACTTCTCGTAGGCCTTGCGGTAGGCGGGAATGGTATCCGGGTTCGGCGTATAGTGCTTTTCGTCTTCCTTGAGCACCTGTATCGCTTCGTTCAGATCCTTCCATACGCCCGCGCCTACGCCTGCCACGAGCACTGCGCCGTATGCGCCGCCCTCCTTGGCAGCGGACATAGTGTACACCGGCAGCTCAAATATATCTGCCGCCATCTGCTTCCAAAGCTCGCTTGACGCTCCGCCGCCTGACAGATATACCTTTTCGGGCTTGACTCTGGTGCTCATGAGCTCGACTACCTGCTTTAAGCTGAAGGTTACGCCCTCCATAACCGCTCTTGCCATCGCGGCTCTCGAAGTGCCCAGCGACAACCCGTAGAATATGCCCTTGGCGTTGGGATCGGGATACGGGCAGCGCTCGCCGCTCAGATACGGTGCAAACAGCACGCCATTTGAGCCTGCGGGCACCTCCGCCGCCCTTTCATCTATGAGCGCGTAGCTCTTTTTGCCCAGTTTTTCGGCATCGGCCTTGTCTTCACCGGCCAGAGTGTCAGTAAACCAGCTCAGTGCGCCGCCCGCCGTGAGCGTGCAGCCGAAGCAATGCCACAGCCCCTTTTCATTGTTGCAGAACATCTGCAGCTTTCCGCCGGGGTTGTCGCTGTAACGGTCAAGCCCCATAGAGACGTTGCCGCTGGTGCCGATTACAACGCCCAGCACGCCCGGCTTCACGAGGCCTGTGCCAGTGGTCTGAATGACCGCGTCGCCGCCACCCGCGTAGACGTTTAGCCCCTCGGGGAGACCGGTTTCCTGGGCAGCTTCGGCCGTGACCTCGCCGGCCTTGTCGGTGGATTCGAGCGTATCGGGGAAGATGCTCATGTCGAGGCCGACCTTTTTTATGAGCTCTTCAGCCCAACATCTGCGCTTTGTGTCGAGGAAGCCGGTGCCTGAGGCCTCGGACATGTCCATTGCAATTTTTCCCGTAAACTTGAAGCGTATATAGTCCTTCGGGCAGAGGAACACCTTCATTTTTGCGAAGGCTTCGGGTTCCTCCTCCTTGAGCCATATGATTTTGCCGCCGGTGTAGCCGGTCAGCATGACGTTGTTGGTGTAGGAAAGCAGACCTTCCACTCCGCCTGCGATTTCTGTTATCTCGTCGCACTGCTTTTGGGTGCGCTGGTCGTTCCAGAGTATGGCGGGACGAATCACCTTCATATTTTCGTCGAGCGCTACAAGACCGTGCATCTGGCCTGAGAACGACAGGCCAATAATCTGCGTTTTATCTATGGGGCACTTTTCAAACAGCGCCTTTAAGCCACGCTTTACGGCGTCCCACCAGTCCTCCGGCTTCTGCTCCGCCCAGCCGTGCCTTGGGGTATAGAGAGGATATGTCTGTGTGGATGAGGTCAGCACCTTGCCCTTGTCGTCGCACAGCAGACATTTTGTGCCGCTGGTGCCTATGACCAAGCCGATCAAACACTTATCCATGACGTTGCTTCCTCCTGTTTCTGATCTTTCTTACCCAGCTTTCGGATGTCTCTGTAATCTTTTGCGCGTCGAGTTTGTTCTCTGTGCCCTTTGAGAGGCGGTCTATATTTTGCCTGTGTGAATACACGGCAAGTATCGCGATTGCAAGAGTAAAGACTATGCACGGCCAATCCGTGGGATGAAACAGCGCTGTCACCGCCGGCAGCAAAACTGCAGTGGTCAGAGACGCCACCGACATAAGGCCCGTGATTAATACTATTATAATCTGTACTCCCAAAAGTATAAGGCCTATGCGCCAGTCCATCATGAGCAGATAGCCAAGCGAGGTCGACATGCCTTTGCCGCCCTTGAAGTTAAAAAACAACGGCCAGTTATGGCCAATTATCGCGGCTATACCGCCCACATGAATGCCTATTTCGCCGGCGATAAGGTAGCCGAGATACGAGGCCAAAAAGCCCTTGAGCGTGTCGCCCGCAAACGTCAGTATGCTGGGCACCCAGCCGAGCGTACGCATGACGTTGGTCATGCCCACGTTGCCGCTGCCCTCCTTACGGATGTCTATGCGGCCGTAGAGCTTTGCAACCACTACACCTACCGAAATCGAACCCAATGAATATGCCATTGTCGCCGTAAGCATTATGCGCAGCAACAATATCACTGTTCTTCTCCTCCTTTTTCTCTGAGCAGGAACCTTATAGGCGTGCCTTCAAAGCCGAAAGCCTGCCTGAAGCGGTTTTCGAGGTAGCGCTCATACGAAAAATGCATCAAGTCCTTGTCGTTTATGAAAAACACGAAGGTCGGCGGGTTTGTGCTCTGCTGGGTGGCGTAATATATCCTGAGCCTTCGGCCCGATGTGGCCGGGGGCTGGAGCGCATTTTGCGCGTCCTGAAGTATGTCGTTGAGCAGTCCGGTGGTGATCCTGCGCGAGGCCTGCTCGTATACGCTCCTGACCATGGACAGTATGCGGTTAACGCGCTGACCCGTGAGCGCCGAAATGTAAACAACCGGCGCGTACTCCATAAACTTGAGCTTTTCGCGCACTTCCTTTGTGTTCTTTTCGAGGGTGCCCGTTTCCTTTTCTACGGCGTCCCATTTGTTTATGACGATTACCGCGGGCTTGCCTGCCTCGTCTATGTAGCCGGCGATTTTCGCGTCCTGCTCGCTTACGCCTTCCTTTGCGTCTATGAGCAGAAGCGCCACGTCGCAGCGGTCTATCGCGGCAAAGCTTCTTACAACAGAGAAGCGTTCAAGCGACTGATACTCTATCGCGCGCTTTCTGCGTATGCCTGCGGTATCAATTATTATATATTCATCGTCGCCGTCTTTAAAGCGCGTGTCTATGGCGTCGCGGGTGGTGCCCGCGATGTCACTGACCATCACGCGCTCTTCGCCAAGAATCCTGTTTACCAGCGAGGATTTGCCCACGTTGGGCTTACCGACCACGGCTATCGAGACGGCCTTGTCCTCTTCGTCCTCAGTGCTGTCGGCAGGGAAAAGCTTTACAACCTCGTCGAGCAGGTCGCCCATGTTCAATAGGTTTACAGAGCTTATGCCTATCGGGTCGCCGATGCCCAGCTGATAAAAATCGTACACCTCGTTCATCAGCTTTATGTTGTCTATTTTATTTACAACCAGCAGCACGGGCTTGCCTGAGCGCCTGAGCATGTCAGCAACGGTTTCATCATCGGCGGTAAGGCCCTGCTTGCCATCTACAAAGAACAATATGACGTCGCAGGTCTCAATAGCGATTTCCGCCTGCCGCTTCATTTGCTTGAGCAGTGGGTCATCGCTATGGGGATCTATGCTGCCGGTATCAATAAGCGTGAATTTATGACTGAGCCATTCGCAGTCTGCATATACTCTGTCGCGGGTCACGCCGGGCGTGTCCTCAACTATGGCGATGCGCCTGCCGGCCATTTTATTAAAGAAGGTGGACTTGCCTACGTTAGGTCTGCCGACCACTGCCACCAAAGGTTTTGCCATAACTATTTCTCCTTTTGTTATATTATTATTTTATACTATTGAGTGTAAATTTACAAGTGTTTTCGGATAAATGCCCAAATATTGTAATATGAGCCGGAATGTGCCCAAATTAAAATGTAATCTGATTGGAATAAATACGCCGGCTCATTTAAGATAAAACAAGCCGGCTTGTCGTTGGTTTCTTTTCCCTCTTCACAAATTCAAAACAGCTCCACACTTCTGTACGCCCTGTCCATTTCGTCCTGAGTAATGCCAAGGTAACGTTTTGTGATTTCGAAGGAGCTGTGATTGTAAATCTGCATTATGACTACAGGCGACACCCGAAAGCAGCTCCAGGCATGATAACCCCATGTTTTTCTGAGGCTATGGCAGCTGATTTGTCCCTTTAAGCCTATCTTTTCCGATGCCGCAGTGATAATCCGCCAGGCCTGCTGTCTTCCTATGGGCTTTTGCTCTCCCCTGCCGTTGTCAAATATATAGTCACCGCTTCGGCTCTGGTAATACCTGTTAAGTGCGGACGTCGCCGCCTCGTTTATGGCAATTGCCTTGGGTTTACCTGTCTTCTGCTCGGATAAAACTATGTGCGTTTTTACCATATTCGTTTTTTCATCATAGACATCCGTCCATTTCAGCTTCAGAAGATCACCGATTCTGAGCGCCGTAGACGAAGCCAGCACCACAAGCACATAGTTTCTTTTCTCTCCTTTGTTCAAAAAGTATTCAGCCAACCGTTTTAAGTCCTCACGGTTTCTTATCGGCTGTGTTGTTGCCATTTGTATCATTTCCTTTCAATTTGTGGATGTATTATTGTAAATTAGTGATGATACCACCTTTATGTGTATAAAGTCAATTTAAGTTTCGTAATTGATTTGCGAAACAAAAGTAAAGCCCCCGGGTAACCCCGAAGGCTGAAAAGCAGGAATAATCTTACTTCTTCGGATGATTAAAGTTGTCACAAAGTGCCTGCCAGGCAGGTGTGGATTCCTCTATAACTTCGGCAGGTTCTCTCCACAATGCCCACAACAGGTTGTTGCCCATGACGTCATTTCTGGTTCCAAGGTAGAGCCAATCTCCGGCAACAGTATGCTCGGCTTCGCGCAGCATTGCATAAGTCTCCTCTACGGCGCGGTCATCGGTGTAGTTGTACTTGTTGCCTATCCAAGCATACTCGTCATCATAACCGGGAGTGGGGTCGGTATAGAGATCGTAGATGAAGCACATCTGTGCAATAAGCTCAGGATCATCGTAAACGTTGGGGATAACCACGAATGTATCATTTGCTATATGGATATAGTTGCCGCCCTCTTCGGGTACAGGAAAGGCTACGCAGCCCCAGTCGAAGTCTGTATCTGCGAGTTCAGCGTTGTCGTTGTATCCGCCGTAAGTCTGATACATGTAAAAGGCGGTAGTGCCTGCTTTAAAAGTATCCTTGTACCAGTCCCATTTGGCTCCGTCAGGAGTTGGCATGGAATACTCGTTCCACACCTTCTTTGACCAGTTAAGAGCGTTAATAGCTTCCTGAGAATTTACATTAATAGTAAGTTCACCGTTCTCATCGAAAGCGAAGAAGCTGCCGCCGTTGGTATAAACAGCCATAGTATGGAAATCGTCGGCAGAACCTATCAAGCCGTAAATGTCAGTATTGCCATCGTTGTTCAGATACTTGGTCATCTTACCTGCGATATCCTCAAGCGCCGCCCAGGTCCATGTGCCGTTCGCCTGCATGTCATAGATGGTGTTCCAATCGAAACCCTGATCCGCAAG
>JAFPYA010000183.1 GCA_017412445.1 Clostridia bacterium | reverse complement strand
CCATCAGCACGGCTTCCTTTGTGCCGGCCACGGTCAGATCCATCTGGGTTACTTCTATCTGAGCCTGAGTGGGGTTGACCACGTATTCACCGTCCACGAGGCCGATGTTCACGGCGCCGATGGGGCCAGCGAAGGGAATCTTGCTTATGGAGAGCGCGGCGGAAGCGCCTATCATGGCGGGGGTTTCGGGGCTGCAGTCAAAATCGACGCTCATCACCTGCGCGGCGATGCACACGTCGTTCCTCATTCCCTTGGGGAAGAGGGGGCGCAGCGGCCTGTCGATAAGGCGGCTGGTAAGTATGGCCTTTTCGCCGGGACGGCCTTCGCGCCTGTTCCACGAACCGGGAATGTGGCCCACGGAGTAGAGCTTTTCTTCAAAGTCTACGTTGAGCGGGAAGAAGTCCATACCGGGACGGATGGTGTCGCTGACTGTGGCGTTTACGAGCACAGCGGTGTCGCCGTAGCGCACCAGCGTGGAGCCCGCGGCCTGTTCGGCGTACTTGCCGAATTCGAGCGTGAGCGTGCGTCCGCCCAGCTCCATTGAATAGCTTTTGAACATGTTATCCTCCTAAGATTGTTGAGTGTCTTACGGAAGATGAGCCGCGCCGAAGTTGTGTCCCCGCAGGGATGAAATGCGGCCACAGGCGTAGCCAGCCGTCACATTTCATCCTTGCGGCGAATATGCTCATTATCCGTAACAGCGCCGCTCCATTTCGAAGCGGCGCTTGGTTGAACGATTTTACTTGCGCAGGCCGAGCTTTACGATGATGGCACGATAGCTCTCGATATCGGTCTTCTTGAGGTAGTCCAGCAAACCTCTGCGCTGGCCAACCATCAGCAGCAGGCCGCGGCGGGAATGGTGATCCTTCTTGTTGAGCTTGAGGTGCTCGTTCAAGTGGTTGATGCGGGCTGTGAGCAGCGCGATCTGCACCTCAGGGGAACCGGTGTCACCCTCGTGACGGCCGTATTCGGCGATGATGGAACTCTTGTCGATGGTCATAGGTTTATCCTCCCATATTGTATATTCCCGCAAGCCAGGCAGATCGTCGGGAATTCGATGAACCGCGCCTGCGGATCCTGCGGATTTTACCGCGCCTGCTATTTTACCATTTTGGCGGCCTCATGTAAATAAACACTTTGCAAAAATATCGCGGCAAAGTGTAAAATTTGCGCGTAGAACTACAATTCCATGCGGTACGCCGCTTCCTCAGCCTCAAGCGCCTCGAGACAGGAAAGATAATCCGCGTCACTTGCCAGCAATTGCACGGCTTGCTCGCAGGCCGATACGAACTCGCTTCTGAGACCCTTTTTGCCGTATGAGAACAAAGGGCACAGCGCCGCGGCGCGCCTGTCCATCCTGACGCTCCAGCTATTCTTCTTTTCCGAAAAATAGGGGGACAGAGGGAAAATGCGGCACATGAAGGGCCTCAGCGCCCTGTCGCAGGGCGAGAGGCAATATACGCCAGCGCATTTGGTTTTTGTGACTGGCATAAGCGCTTCATGGCTTTGCGCCCATTCCATGGCGTTTGCGTCCTCGCCCGGCAAAAGCCATACGCACGAGCCCGCCTCGCCGTTGTCCCTGCAGCAGGCGCGGTCGCAGTATTGCCCGCAGTCGTCCCTGAGCGGCGTCACGTTTTCGAGCAGCGAGTTCGCCGAGTTCAGTAAAGCTGTGTCCACCTTCAGCCCCTCCTGTTTAGCACCTTGGCGATTATCGGGCGGTGCAATTGCATCGCGCCCTTGGGGCAGAATTCCTGACAGCAGAAGCAGCGGATGCACTTTTTGCGGTCGATGACAGGCACCTTATCCTTCATAACGATGGCCTTTGCGGGACAGACCTCCCTGCACTTTTCGCAGCCCAGGCACATTGCTTTTTTGACGGCGGGCTTTGACGAAAGCGCGCCCTGTATGAATTTGCCTGCGAGCTTGCCCGCAAGGCCGGGCAATTCATGGTCGAAGCTCATGTCCTTGCGCTCCCTTACGAGCTTGTAATCGCTTACGCGGAAGGCATCGGGCTGTCCGCATATATCAAACTCGCTTTCGAGGCCGCGCCGCTTTGCCGCAGCTACGGTCTCAACCTCGTCCGGATTCAAACCGATTATGCCGGCGCAGACGCGGTCGCAGCAATAGGGGCTGTCGCTGGCGAGCAGACAGCCTATGTGGCGGGGCGTGCCTGCGGTGGGGCCGTTGCCCTCCATGCCCGTGACCGCGTCCACGAGGCACAGCGCGGGCCTGAAGCGCTCGTTCAGATCCACAAGCATGTCGGCAAAATCGGCGTGCTTTGAATATTTGTAGTGATATTCGGGCTTGAACGTGCCGGGAACGGCGCCGAACATGTTTTTGACGCAGGCGGACAGGCTCATCATGCCGTGCGTCTTGAGCTTGCAAAAATTGATTATCGCGTCCGCATCGTCGAGGTAGGAGGTGTATTCCAGATCCTTAAGAATCGCGCCGTCCGGGTTTTGAGCGTGCGCGTGCTCGAAATTCTGGTTGAGGCGCGCGCCTGTTTCGGTCACGGCCTTAAGACCTGTTACGGCGTAAACGCGGTTTACGTATACGTTGTTGAAAAGCCCGCCGGGGCTGTCGCCGACCACGACGTCGGCGCCCTTCTCCACGAGCATCTCGCACAGCGCCTTAAGCAGCTCGGGATGTGTGGTGGCGGCGTTCTCGGGCTTTATCATGCTGACAAGGTTCGCCTTTATCACTATTTTCGCGCCCGGCTTTACAAATGAAAGCGCGCCGAAGGGTTTTAAAAGCTCCTTCAGCGCCGCTCTTACGGTTTGGGGTTCGTAGTCGGGGCAAGCGGTTACAGATACTATATTACGCATTGTTGTTTGAATTGTCCTGATTGTCTGCGGCCAGCAGGGAGGTGAGGCTGTTGTCTTCGGGCAGTATGTCTATGTAGGCCGTCCAGTCCTTAACGAGAGCCACGGTGCTGAGCGCCTGATCCATCTGACCGGAGGCCGCCTGCTCGTTGGCGAGCAGCACGCGGCATTCGTCTATCTTCTCGGCACTGTCCGAATAGGCGATTATGTCCTCGAACTGCACTATTGCGTCTTTATATTTGCCTTCCTTCATGCTGAGGACGCCGCCGTAATAGGCGCTGTCGAGGTCTCTCAAATATATGTGCGCGGGCTCGTATTCGTCGCTTATTGACTGCATGCCCTGCACCGCGAAGGCCAGGTCGGTTGCGGTGAAGGAATCGTAATAGTCAAATTCCTCGCCGTAGCTGCTGTCAATGAGCTGCTGCAAAGGAGCGCTCAGCGCATGACTCTGTTCGAGGCAGGCGGTGATTTCGCTTCTCGCCGAACATCTCTTTGCTGTCCAGATACACGCTTATAGCGTACATCGCATCGTCGCGTTCGGGGTTTTCGGTGTCGAGCGAATAATGCATGTAGGCTTCGTCGTATTTGCCTGCGTCTATCGCGTCCTGCGCAAGAGCCGTAAACGAGCCGAGGGACGAGCGCACCATCAGCTGAGTGTTGCCGTCAAGCACGAGGTAAGCGTCGCTCGCTTCGGAGATTTTGCCTTCGGCAAACAGCCCCATGCATTCAGAATACGCGGCCATCCGGCGGCTGTCCTTGTAATTGCCAAGCTTCCTATAGGCCTCAAAGGCCGACTGCCACTTGCCGCCGTTCATATCGGCGGTAGCCTGCTCATACTGCCTTGCGGGCTTGAGCACGAGACTGTAGCACATAATCAGCGCTGCCAACATAAACGCGCACAGCCCAAACGTAATAAGACGCGCCCTGCGCTTTGCCTTTTTGCGCACGGCCTTTAACTGTTTTTCGTACATGGAATCCTTGCGAACCTTCTTACTCATAACGGCCTCCTATACAGCTTCGATAGAATTATAACACATTGAAATACTTTTGTAAATATTTGAAATAAATATTTCACAGAAAATACAGGAAAAATTTATTGCGGCGTGCAGAGGATAGTTTACACAAACTCCCTTGAATAACCCTCGGAAATATGTATACTCTTATACGATAAAACGCCTTATCAAGAGTGGTTGAGGGACGGGCCCTGTGAAACCCGGCAACCGGCTTAAACCGGTGCCAATTCCCGCAAAGCGTTTTGCTTTGAAAGATGAGGCGAGGCTTGATTAAAGTTGAGGCTCGCCATGAGGCGGGCTTTTATTATACTTACACGAGGAGAGACCGGTTATAATGAAGAAGCTTTTCACATCCGAATCCGTCACCGAGGGGCATCCCGATAAGCTGTGCGATCAGGTGAGCGACGCCATACTCGATGAAATACTCAGGCAGGACCCCGACGCGCACGTGGCGTGCGAATGCTGTGCCAGCACGGGCCTTCTGCTTATAATGGGCGAAATAACCACCACCGCGCAGGTGGACTACGCGGCCGTGGCGCGCCAGAAGATACACGAGATCGGCTACGACAGGGCGAAGTACGGCTTTGACAGCGAGTGCTGCAGCGTGCTTGTAAGCCTCGACCGCCAGTCACCCGACATCGCTCAGGGCGTAAACAATGCCCTTGAAGGCAGGAATGAGAACGCCATGGAGACCGGCGCGGGAGATCAGGGCATGATGTTCGGCTTTGCCTGCGACGAAACGCCTGAGCTCATGCCTATGCCCATAGCTCTCGCCCACAGGCTCACGCGCCGTCTGGCGTTCGTGCGCAAAAGCGGGCTGGTCGATTACCTCCGCCCAGACGGCAAGGCGCAGGTCACCGTGGAGTACGACGGCTTTACGCCCGTGCGCGTGGACACGGTGGTGCTCTCAACCCAGCACGACCCCGACGTCTCTCAGGAGCAGATTCACAAAGACATGAAGGAGCTTGTGATCAAGCACGAAATCCCCGCCGGGCTGCTTGACGAAAACACCAAATACTTCATCAACCCTACCGGACGCTTCGTGGTGGGCGGGCCTCAGGGCGACAGCGGCCTGACCGGGCGCAAGATCATCGTCGACACCTACGGCGGCATGGGACGCCACGGCGGCGGCTGCTTCTCGGGCAAGGACCCCACAAAGGTGGACAGGAGCGCCGCCTACGCCGCGCGCCACGCGGCCAAGAACGTGGTTGCGGCCGGGCTTGCGAGGAGATGCGAAATACAGATTTCATACGCAATCGGCGTTGCCCATCCGGTCAGTATAATGGTAGACACCTTCGGAACGGGCGTCATCTCCGATGAAAAGCTGGCTGAAAGGGTAGCCGAGGTCTTCGACTTCCGCCCCGCCGCGATAATCAGGCGCCTTGACCTTAAAAAGCCCATATACGCCCAAACCGCCGCCTACGGCCACTTCGGCCGCACGGATGTGGAGCTCACCTGGGAGAAGACCGACTGCGTTGAAGAACTGAAGAAGGCGCTTAACGCTTGACTGTAGGCTGACATCAGCGCATGAACGCAGAGAATAGCTAAAGCTGCTTGTACAAAGCGCGGCGCGCAACGATAAGTCTGCAAGGGAGGACGCGGCAATGAATAAGGAGCTTGATAAACGTGCGGGCAGACTCGTAAGGCACGTCATGGTATTGAACACGCTTTCCAAAGCGGACAATGCTTTTCTCAAGGAGCTTGACGAGCTTAACGACGAAGCCGAAAAGGAACGCATAAACAAGTTGATGCTCGCTCAAAAAGACGCTCATGGGCAGCAGTACGTTTGGCTGCGCATACTGCTCGGTTTTTGCCTGTACTTCGTGATTCCCACAGCGATCCTTGTCCTGAGCGTTCACAGTGCCGAGCTGCTTACAAAGTACAGAATACCTTCCGAAACCTGGTATTACATCGCCGGAGCGGGCGCGCTTGTGTTGGGGCTGGTGATGTTTTTTGTATTGACGCACAAAAAGATAACGTGGCTGAGCGGCCTGGCATACGGATTCTGGGCTCTTGGCACAGGAGGCGCTTTTGTAGGTATACTGGAGCTGAAGGGCGCTCCCGAGATAATCGTGGCATGCCTGATGATAGCGTGGGCCATAGCTGCCTTGGCGGCATTTGTGCTCAATTTCAAAAAGCTGGCCAAATGGGCTGTGATAGCTATCCCGATCGTATTGTCTATAGCATTCGCTGTGCTTGTCAGAAAAACCCTGACGGATATCTCTTCCGGTCAAATGAACGCGAATACATGGATATACATCTCGATCGTCGCTGCAGCATTTGTTGCCTCAATCGTGTTCGGCATAAGCGAATATGTCAAAAAAAGGCGCAATCGCGCAAAAATGACCGGAGAAGCCAATGGCACGGCCACGTACTTTTATGAAGAAAAGTACAGGGACAGGGAAGGCGACGAACGAACAAGATACAAGGCTCATATCGTTTACGAGGCGGAGGGCGCGGCATACGAAACGTCGTGCGAGATACGGATCTACGACCTGAAAGCACACAACAGCAGCCGCGTCGTCGGTATGCCACTCAGGGTCTCATATGAACCCGGCAATCCGGCAAACGCCTTCGCGGAGGATATAAGATATTATAAAAAGGAAGACTGCTTCCGCCAGATCGAGAGAAGCAAGAGCAAAAAGAATAACGCCTGATTTAAGAACAGAAATGGGGCTGCCGCAGAGTATTTCGCGGCAGCCCCGTTTTGTAATTCGGATGCGTTTAAGACAAAAAGCCTTCTATTATCTTTTCCTCGGCCTCCTGCTCGGTGAGCCCCAGGGTTCTGAGCTTGAGTATCTGCTCGCCCGCGATTTTGCCTATGGCGGCCTCGTGTATGAGCGCCGCGTCCTCGTTTCGGGCAAAGAGGCGGGGGGAGGCGTCCACCTGCGCCTTGCCGGAGATTATCGCGTCGCACTCGGTGTGACCTGTGCAGGCGGCTTCGCCTATCACGACGCTCACGTATTCCTGACGCGATTCATCCCTTGCCACTGAGCGGGAGACCACGTCCGCCGCGCTGCCGTCGCCCTGCATGGTCACGGTGAAGTTGGTTTTTGCGGTCTGCTGCTTTTCGGTAAGCAGGCGCTCGCGTATAACGAGGCGGGCGTCTTTGCCCAGGGTGCACTTCGTGTCGCGTACCGTCCTGTCCACGCCGCCTATCTGCGAGGTGTCCATTTCGAGCGTTGCGCCCTCCTCAAGGAACGCCTCGGTCACAGGGTCTATAGTGCGAAGGCCAATGCCCTTGCCGGTGCCAACGTGCTTTTCTATGTATTTTACCCTGGAGCCGGGCGCGAGGAAGAAGCGGTGGATGCCGTTGTGGCGCGCAGGCTCGCCCGTGGTGGTATGCACGCCGCAGCCTGCGACGATGGTCACGTCGGCGTTTTCGCCCACGTAAAAGTCGTTGTATACCAGATCGTCCACGCCGCCGTAGGTGACGCAGGCGGGAATGGATACGCTTTCGCCCTTTGTGCCGGGGCGTATGCGTATGTCGAGGCCGGGCTTGTCTTCCTTCGACAAAATAGCGATGTTGTCCGAGGATTGCCTGCCCGCGCAGGTGCCGTCAACACGTATGTTGTATGCACCCTTATATTTGCCGTCCCAGTCGCTGACCAGCTTTAACAGCTCGCCTGTTATTTCGTTGATTTCGGGAGCTTTATTCTCAGCCATCTATAAGCGCCTCCTTCTTTTCGCAGGCCAGAGCGGCGCCGCCGCTCTGAATGAGGCTTTTGAGCATGCCCTCGCCCGCGCCTCTGAGCGACACCTTGCCATCGGTCATAAGAATTATTTCGTCTGCGATTCTGAGTATGCGCTCCTGATGGGAGACGATTATGAGCGTGCCTGCGGGGTTTTTGCGCAGTTGCTCAAACGTCTTTATAAGCCCCGCGAAGCTCCATATGTCTATGCCCGCCTCGGGCTCGTCGAACACCGATACGTCCGCCTTTCTGGCAAGCACCGTGGCTATCTCTATGCGCTTCATTTCGCCGCCGGAGAGCGTGCTGTTTACCTCGCGGTCGAGATAGTCCCTTGCGCAAAGTCCCACCGCGGAGAGATAGTCGCACTCCTCGGCGTAAGAAAGCTTTGCACCCGCGGCGATTTCTATGAGCGCTCTCACGGTCAGCCCCTTGAACCTGACGGGCTGCTGAAAGCCGTAGGCGATGCCCATTCGGGCGCGCTGGGTCACGTCGAGCGCGGTTATGTCGCGGCCGTTATAGTATATGCCGCCCTCGTCCGGAGTGATTATGCCGGCGATTATCTTGGCAAGCGTGGTCTTGCCGCCGCCGTTGGGGCCGGTGATGGCGATGAGCCTCTTCTCGGGCAATGTAAGGCTTACGTCGTTAAGTATCCTGCGGCCGTCCGGCGCGGACCAGCTTATGTGTTTAAGCTGAAGCATTTCGAATTCCTCTGTGATAT
>JAFPYA010000182.1 GCA_017412445.1 Clostridia bacterium | reverse complement strand
CTCGGTGGAGGAGGTGCTCTCGGCGTTCGAAATCATGCCGTCCACCGTCGAAAAAGCGGTATAAAGCGCAGGCAGAGTAGAAAACAAAAGCGGCAGCCGCGAGGCCGCCGTTTTTGCATGGTACGAAATAAAGCTGAATCAGCAAAGATTTTCAAATGTGAACTTTTCCCACGGGATGTCCACAGGCGCGTGCTTTGTAAGTATGTCGTCTGCGTGCATCAGCAGGGGATAAGCGCTTATTTCGGCTTCGCCTTTTTCGGCCTTTATCCTTACCGCCCGCGCCACGCGCTCGGCCACTACAAGAGATTCCAGCGTCACGCCCTTAAGCTCGGCCTTGGCCTCGTCTATGTCGAGGCCGCGCCCAAGCAGCACGCCCACGAGCCGCGTCCTGCCGCCGTACACGGTCACGTACAGGTCGCCCGCGCCGACAGCCAGATTGTCGAGCGTTCCCGCGCCCTGCAGCTTGAGCAGCGATCCCATTTCCCTGACCGCCTGATAGAACACGGCGGCCTGAGAGTTGAAGTGGAGCGGGCTGTCAATTCCAAACGCCCTTTGGTTCAGCCCCACAGTGAGCGCGACCGCGAGCGCGTAGCCGTTTTTGAGCGCCACCGCGCTTTCGATGCCGGTTATGTCGTTTGACAGGCTTATGTGGTAATAATCGGTCGCCATCAGCTTCTTCACCCGCCTGAGGGCGTCGCTGTTCGCACCGCAAAAACACACTTCGGTCTGATCGTGCGCCACCAGCTCGTAGCTCGTGCAGGGGCCGCCCACCGCGCACAGGTTGAGGGATTTACCTGTTTCATCAAGCTTTTTCTGCCACAGGGCAGGGTAGGTGACGAGTTTTCCGTCCGGCAGATCCATTAGCCCCTTGGTCACGGTCAAAACGTCTGTGCCGTCCGCAATCCTTGGCAGCACGAAGTCCTTGAACCATTCGACGCCAAAGCTGCTAACTCCGCCTATAACCAGATCGGCACCCTCAAGCGCGCCTTCGAGCGCTTCAATCTGATGAAAGCTTACGCCCTCCGGGAAATCCCTTTCAAACTTGGGGTGGCGGTTCGTTTTAAGGCAGGCTTCGATTATCTCCCGGTCAAGATGCGTGCCCACAAGCCGCACCTCGTGCCCGTTCTCGCGCGCCGGAAAGGCCAGCGCCGAGCCCATCATGCCCGAGCCTACGATAGTGATTATAGCCATATTTTCCTCCGCAGACAATTATTTTGATTCATTGATTTGCTGTTTTTCGGGTAAAACCGCGCAAAGCGCCAACGTAAAGGGCGCACATACTATTATGGGGTAAGCATAGCGGCTGCTGCCCGATATAGGACCAAGCACGAGGAGCGCGCCGTATACGAGCAGCATGAGGGGCAGACTAAAGCCACGTTTCCTTTTTTGAGTTACATACAGCGCCCCGATTATAAGGAGAAACAGATATGTGCCGCTTGCAAACAGAAGCGAAACCACGGGCAGCCGGCTTACAGAGCGCAGAGCGCTTTTAAGGTAGCCCTGTAGCTTGAGAGCCTTATTGGATATTTTGATGTCGGAGACGCCCTCAGATCTGTCGGTCTCGCCCTCAAAGCCGTTTTCGTATGTTTTGTAGTCCCCCGCGTACAGTATCAGCCCCTTGTTGTGCCGCACATCCCAGTAGCGGGACGCCATCGTCAGTGTCGCCTTGAGATAAGAGTCAGGGAAGCGTAGCCCAAGCTTAAGCCAAACATGGTCAAACTGACGCCAATCGGTCACTTCGTCCATCGCCTTGTATTTTACCGGGTCCGCGCTGAACGCGTCCGTGACCGGCGGTATTATTTTGTCTGCCGTCAGCTTTTCGTCCTCGGTCAATTCATCTGCGTGTTCGATTGCGGCGAACGAGGCCTGCTGCAGCATCAGCGAGCGGCTCTCGCTTTCGGGCCCCTTGCCCACGCCGACAAGCGGATACACGATAAAGCTTACGCAGGCGCAAAGCGCGACAGCTCCGCATACTGTTATCATCGGGCGCAGCGCGCGCTTGCCAACGCGCTTGAACGAGTATATCAAAGCGCAGGCGAGCGGCGGCAATACTATGAGCATGCCGAAGCTCCTCAAAAGTCCCGCGCACAGTACGCTAAGTCCGCCGAAAACAAGCGTCGATTTGTTGTTTAAGCTTTCTTCAGGGCATGCGAACAGCTCGCCTGTGAAGGTAAAAGCTCCAAGCAAAGCGATTGCAAACGCGCTTTCCTTAAGCGTCGCAACTTCATAGAGCGGGAAAAGCGGAAACAGCGCGTAAAACAACGTTATGCCCCACACAATGGGCTTTTTAAGCCCCAGGTGCGCAAGCAGTCTTACGCTTCGGCCGGTCGCAAGCGAAAACAGCGTCAGCTGTAAGAGCACAAACAGAGTTATGCCGATATTGACGTTTCCTATCAGGCTGAACAGCGCGTATACAGCGCCGATCAGCACTGTATGCATTACTGGCTGAGTATCGTTTATCAGCACGCCCTCGCGCATGAACGTGCTTATATCTGCAGTTCTGGAAGTGACAGTGCCGGGGTGAAGTGTGCCCATGAACTGTCTGATTTCATCGTATGAATCCGGCATCACGGTACCGGGACGGCATATAATGAGGTAAGGCAGGGCACAAAGAAAAATCACTGCGGCGTATTTAAGAGCTTTGCCATCGTTCCCGGCGCCTGTGGCTTTGTCGAACAAAGGGAGCACGTAGGCGCACAGCGCGTCGAACAGAAAATATGCGCCCAGGAATACGCATACCATCACGCAGAGCAGCGCGCCTTGAGGCTGTTCGAGAGGATAATCGCTGTATGCTTGACAGAGCGTGAATAAAAGCGCCATAACTAACGCCGCCGAAGCCCGCCTGACATTCGTCCTCGGTGACGGATTAAACCAAAGTGACACCGCTGCCAGCGCGAATGCAGAAGCCGAAACAAGCCCGTCGGTAAGCACCTGAGACTGCAGATATGACGTAAGCGACTGGTTAGAGGCTTTTAGAGAAAGTGTGCTCAGATCAACGCTCAAGGCGATGGAAACAAACGCGGCCTTTAGCGCGACAGACCAAACGGAGGGCTTGGCAGGAGCGCTTATATCAATTCGGTATCGAACTCTGCCACCGAGGCGTTTTGCGAGAGCAAGACGATTCAGAAGTAAAAAAGTAACGACAAACTGAAGCGGCAACATCACGCCTGCCTCAAGGGCGCGCTTTGGCAAAAAGGCCCAAAACCTTACGGGCACATTGCTTAGATCGTGCGCCGCGGGCAGCAGGTATCCGTATTGAAACGCGATGCACAAGGTATTGAGGCCTATCGTTATAAGAAGAGCGTTCAGCACGTAGGCCAAAATTATCCTGAGCCAGGAGGGCTTTGAATTTGCCTGATGGAAGAACAGGCCGTAAATCAAGCCCGTCAGCACGGCGGTTACAGTGTAGCCTATAAAGAACCGGCCCTGAGGAAACAGGAGCGCGCCGATTACGTCGCTGACGCCGGCGACAATGCAGCCGCCCCATGCGCCATAGAGCGCGCCTGCCAGCATCACGGGCACGAAACCGAAGGAGAACTTCAGCACTTCGGTTATTTTTACAGAAAAAAAGCGCGATAACACAACCTGCAGCGCGATCAGCACTGCAAATCGGGTCAGCGTCTGCAATCGTCCTTTAGTCATTGCAATAAAGAGGCTGCCGGTCGCCATTAAGCGGCTGGCAGCCTTGAGGTCATATTATTTTGCAAAGGGATTCTCGTCGGGATAGGGCAGGGAAGCGGGCTGGTTGTAGCTGATCTTGGCGATGCCCAGCTGCTTGAGTACGTCGAAGATCTGCTTGCCCACATGGCCAAACGCGACCGCGCCGTGATGCGGATATCCGTCGCCGATCAGCACGTAGCGGTAGAAGCGGTTCATCTCGGAAATCGCAAACACGCCGATGCCGCCGAAGGACTTGGTCGCCACGGGCAGCACCTCGCCCTGAGCCACGTAGGCCTGAAGCTGGCTGTCCTTGTTGCCCTGCAGACGGAAGAAGGTGATTTCGCCGGGCATGATGTCGCCCTCGAGGG
>JAFPYA010000181.1 GCA_017412445.1 Clostridia bacterium | reverse complement strand
GCGACCGCACAAGACCTTGTCGCGCAGAAGCGGGAACAGTACCGGCGCATTCTCGTCCCGCCTGCATATAAACCAAAGCAAGCCGATTTTATTGTTGAAAACTTAGTTTGACTATAGTATAATACTGCCACAGCGATTAAACGGACGCAAATACAGGAGTAAACCATATGCAGTTTGGCATGCCCACACTCATCGAGAACCGGACGCTTGAGCAAAACGTAAAGCTCTGCGAAAGCCTGGGGCTCAATTTCATAGAGCTGAACATGAATTTTCCGGAATGCGGATTAGTTCAGCTTGAGCAGACCGACTACCTGATGCGTCTGGCGGAGGAGGCGGGGATCTACTATACCGTCCATCTGGACGAAAACCTGAACATTGCGGATTTTAACGAGCTGGTTAAGGACGCGTATCTTGAAACCGTGCGCCGCAGCATTGCCGCGGCACGCAGGCTCCTGCCTCTGCGCGACAGGTTCGGAGACCCATCTCAGCCGCTGATACTGAACATGCACATGAACCACGGCATACATATCACCCTGCCGGACAGAAAGGTGCAGATGTATGAACGGGATTTTGACATATACATGCGCGCCTTTGCCTCCTTCCGCGACAAGTGCGAAGCGTGGACAGGCGGCAGGGACGTGAAAATCGCCGTTGAAAACACGGATGGCTTCCGTGATTACGAAAAGAAGGCCATAGACCTGCTTTTGGAAAGCCCCGTCTTTGGCCTGACCTGGGACATAGGCCATTCAAAGGCCACGCACGAAAAGGATGTACCGTTTATTATAAAGCGCTCTGAGCGCCTGTGCCATTTTCACATTCACGACGGGACGGAGACGCCGCCGCGAGACCATCTGGCTTTGGGCGACGGCGAAATCGACCTTATCGAAAGGCTGCGTTTGGCCGAAAAGCTGAACGCACGCTGCGTGCTCGAAACCAAAACCGTCGAGGCGCTCAAGCGCTCGGCAATGTGGCTCAGCGAAAAAGGGCCGGCGGCGCCCGTACAGGTCAAGACCAAAACGTTTTGAAACAGCATATCTCAAATGACGCAAGGGAGGCAAAATACATGAACCCAAGGCTTCAAAGGATTACCGAAAAGATGAGGCAGGGCAAACCCGTCGTGGGCGTGTTCGTGCTGCTTGCGGACTCGTCCGTGAGCGAGATCGTGGGCTATTCGGGCTGTGATTTCGTGTGGATAGATTCCGAGCACGGCATGCTGGACAGGCGCGAAATCTATCACCATGTGCTCGCGGCGCAGGCTGCCGGCGCCTGTGCGTTCGTGCGCGTGCCGGGCGTGGAATACTATCAGGTGAAGAACACGCTGGATATGGGGCCGGACGGCATCATTTTCCCCTTTGTGAACACCGCTGAAATCGCCCGTCAGGCGGTCGAGGCCTGCACGTATCCTTCTGACGGCGGCAGGCGTGGTATAGGCCCGCTGCGCGCCATACGCTACGGCATTAATGACGAGCAGGAATACCTCAAGACGGCCAAGGACGAGGTGTGGAAAATACTGCAAATCGAAAGCATGGAGGCCGTAAACAACATCGAGCAGATTGCCTCCGTGCCAGGATATCAGTCCCTGTTCATAGGCCCGGCCGACCTCGGCATGAGCATGGTTGGCGTAAAACCAGAGGATAAGCCCCGGCTTATCGCTGACATTCAGCGCAATGTCGCCTCGCTCGCAGCCCAAAACGGCAAATATTGCGGCTCCTGCGCGGGGCCTTCAAAGCGTTCCTGCGAAGAGCTTATGGGCAGGGGCGTTAATTGGATGACCATAGCGCAGGACGCGCGCATACTCAGCGGCATGCTTTCTCAGGCGGTCAGGGATATTAACGGGTAAATTCACGCATGCGCCCGTATCCGGGAAAAGCTTTTTTTGAGCTTATCCTGCGATACGGGCGCGGTTTATTTAATTTTGCGGCTGTGAAGCCTTCAGCGCTTGCCGAACGCGTCCTGATGAGCGTTGGGGCTGGCGCGTTTTTCTATGTTGGCTCTGCGGTGCTCGAGCGCCGCGAGGGAGATTTCGATGTCCTCGCGCGCCTCGTTTTCGTTGAAGCAGCCCACGGTGACCATGTCGCAGTCGCGTATCGTCGCCCAAGAGAAGTTCAGCCCCACGAAGGGCGTGGTTCTGCCCGCCGCCATGGGCTTTATGGTCATGACGGGCTTCTTTGCGTCGTGGATTATCTGGTTTACCGTCTCCACCTCGACCTGCATCAAAAAGCCCATGCAGTTGTATATCTGTATGTACGTCTGTATGTCGTAGCCATTCAGGTCGCTGTAAACTATGAGCTCGGGCATGTGCGCGGAGAGGCCGGGTATAAGCCCCGCGTCGCGTATCATCTTAGTATAGTCGTCAAGGCGCACGAGCTGCTTGAGGTTTTTGTTGACCAGCTGCTCCGCGCTGGAATGATGGATCAAGCACAGCTTTGCGCCGAGGGCACGGCTTTTGCCTATCTTTTCCATGGCTTCGCGTCTGGCATTTTCGTTGTCGTCCACGTTTATTATAGGCGTGTCTACAAGTATCATGCCCTTGCCCAGCTCATCCTCGGTCTCGTGCACCGCGCGCGTAAGGGCAGGCAGGCCGTCGAAGGGCGCCATAATCGTATCGACGCCGTAAGCCATGAAGGTTTTGAGCATGGGCTTTATGGCCTCGGGCTCGGAGTGCTTTGCCTTTATCATCGCGTCGGCTGCCGGGCTTCTGTGGCTCCAGCCGCCTATCCAGTTAGTGCCTATAATCATCCTCGAAAGCGAAAGGCCTTCCACTTCGGTTCTGGGAAATCTGTGCTCCATAGCGTTGCCTCCTCGTATGAGCGTCCTTTGTGTTTATTGAAATGATGGGGGATTGAAAGCCTCTTCTTAAACCTATTATAACACAATTAAAGCCGCTTGTCAGCATTCCGCTGTAACAAAATCGCCTGTTTTATGGCATAAAAAAACGGGCAGCCGGGAAAAATTGCACGAACCGCCCTAAAATAACGCGTATTACGCTTATTCGTCCTTGTTGCCAATGAGCTTCCAGCAGAGGGCCGCAAGCGCTCCGCCTACGAGGGGCGCAACTATGAACACCCACAGGCTCTTGAGCGCCTCGCCGCCAACGAAGATGGCGGGGCCAAAGCTCCTTGCGGGGTTCACGGAGGTGCCGGTGAAGTGGATGCCGATTATGTGCACGAGGGTGAGGGTGAGGCCGATGACCACGCCCGCGACCTTGCCGTATTCCTTCCTGGAGGTTACGCCGAGTATCGCAAGCACGAAGATGCAGGTCAGCACCGCCTCGATGGCAAAGGAGATGCCCGTCTTGCCTTCAAACAGGCCGTTTACGCCAAGCCCGCTGTCCTTGCCGATGAAGAGCGCAAGTATGCCCGCGCCCGCAGTGGCGCCTGCAAACTGGGCGATCACGTAGCCGCAGAAATCCTTGACGGACAGTTTTTTGCTTATAAGCATCGCAAGGGACACGGCGGGGTTTATGTGGCAGCCCGAAACGTTGCCGATGGAGTAGGCCATAGCCACTATCACAAGGCCGAAGGCCAGCGCGGTCATGAAGTAGGCCGCGTCGGGGCTTGCGGTGTTGCAGCCCAGCACCGCCGCGGTGCCGCAGGCCACAAACACAAGCACGAACGTGCCGATAAATTCGGCGATATACGCCTTAACAGATTTACTCATAAATCCATCCTTTCATATGCCGGAACAAATTTGCGTATGCGCTTCCGGTGCAGGAGATATTACCATACTGATTCAAAATGTGCAAGCGCCTTTTGCAAAGTCTTCAATAAATGAGGACGGATATGCGCAAGGCTTTACCTGTTTGAGTTTTTGCTTATCTGTGCATATAGGTCAGCATGTCTTTTTTGTACCTGCTGGGGGAGAAGCCGCATATTTTCTTAAAGGCACGCAGAAAGTTTGAGTAGTCGCCAAAGCCGCAGCGGAAGGCGACCTCGTTTAAGGGCTCGTTTTGTATTATCAGGTATTTTGCCATCATTATGCGCTTGTAGAGTATGTACTCGTACACGCTGTGCCTCGTGTATTGGGTGTACCTGTGGCTGAGGGACGAGGGGGAGATGTTGAAGCGCTCGGACAGCGTCTTTAGGCTCAGAGGCTCGGTGAAGTGTTCGCCTATATAGTGCATTATCTCGCCTATGTCCGAATCCGAAGAGGCGCTGGCCGCGCTCTCGCTTTGCACGTTTGCGGCCTCAAGCATGAGCCTGAGCGCCGGCAGCAGGTGGCTCATGTCGCTGAACCTTTTCCAGGGCTGTACGTCCTGCTTGTCGCGGTGCACGTTTTCTATGTGACGGGCGCATTCCTTCGCCGCCTCGGGGCTCATGCTGAATACATAGCGCTCGTCTTTTATGAGCTCGCTCACCGTGCGCTCGAGGTCTATCTGCCCAAGCGAGAGCGTCTTCATAAATTCTGAGGACAGGTATATGTAGGCGCGCTCGTAGCGCTTAAGCCTCTTGTCGGCCATAAGGCCGTGCATGGTGTAGGGCGGTATTATAAAGAGCTGATTTGGCTCCATGATATATGTGCGGCTCTCTATGCAATAGTACTCCGCGCCGCCGAGATGTATGTAAAACTCGTAGAAGTCGTGAAAGTGCCAGCCGAAATAGTTTTCCATCTCGGTTATGCCGTAATACGCGTCATAGTCGCTGCGCCCGTTGCCCATTGCGCTGTAGGCGAGATGTGAGGGCTGCTGTATAAGCATAGGTTTTCGCTCCTTCCGCCGCCGTCCCGTGTAGTGTGCCGATACTATTATATTGCAAGATTCGCATAATTTCAAGCTTTATTTGCATATGATTGAAATGTAAAGTCTGCTAAAATAACAGCGTGAGTATGGGTCAGGAGGTTTGAAGACTGTGACAAAGAGCGCGTATGTCGCCAAGAGACCCAAACGGTCGCTTAAGTGGCTGTTGCAGGACTGGCGGCTTTATCTTATGATGATGATCCCCGTGGTGTGGTATGCCATCTTCTGCTACAAGCCCATGTACGGGCTCGTGATAGCGTTTCAAAACTACAATATCTTCGGCGGGGTTTCGGGCAGCCAGTTCATAGGCCTCGATCATTTCCGCTTCGTGTTCAATATGCGCGATTTCAGCATAGCGCTGGTAAACACCCTGTACCTCAATTTTCTTGATCTTATATTCGGCTTCCCGATGCCGATAATACTGGCCATAATGCTCAACGAAATGCGGCTGATAAAGCTCAAAAAGGTGAGCCAGACGATGCTTTATCTGCCTCACTTCCTGAGCTGGGTAATCATAGGCGGCATGGTGCTTGAAATATTCTCGCCCACGACCGGCCTGTTGAATTCCACGCTCTTCAAAATGGGCTTGATCGACAGCAACGTGCCGTTTTTGACCGACGGCCACATGTGGCGCTTCACCTACGTGCTGGTGGGCGTGTGGCAGTCGATGGGCTGGGGCACCATACTGTATCTGGCCGCGATAACCGGTCTGGACATGAACCTCTTCGAGGCGGCGCAGATAGACGGCGCGAACAAGCTAAAGCAAATCTGGCACGTGACCCTGCCCGGCATACGCTCGACCATAGTGGTGCTTTTGATAATGAACATAGGCCGCATGATGAGCAGGATCCAACAGTGTCCCTTACGAACTCGATGGTATCTGTCCTGACGGCGGAATAGTCATGCCCGTAATACTTCGGGAACCCTGATTCCGGAGCCCGGT
>JAFPYA010000180.1 GCA_017412445.1 Clostridia bacterium | reverse complement strand
GCGGCGATGCTCACGCAGGCCGCGCCGCGCCTGACCTCGCCGCTTTCGTTTATTTCCAGCGGGCTCAGCCCCGTGGGCTCGTCAAAGGCGAGTATGGCCAGATTGCAGTCCGAGTCGCTGCCCAGTATTTTGAACGTGCCCAGCGCTTCGCCCGAGTCGTCCGTTATCTCTATCTTCGCCGCGCCCGTCACCGCGTCAAGGGCGGTCACCGCGTGGCTGTCGTCAAAGGCCATAAAGCCGCTCATCTCACCCGTCTGCCTGCCCTTTTCATCGTAGAGCGCAAGTATGAGGGCGCTTGCGGCCGCTTCGTTCATGCGCGCGTAATCGTTTGCAAAGCCCTCCGCCGAGGCAAGGCAGCCCATGAGCAGCCCCAGAACGAGCAAAAGCGCCGTAATTCTTTTCATAAAATGCCTCCTTTATTGATCCTCTATGTCGAGATGTATATTCCTGCCTTCGTCCATGGTCAGCCTGAGCGTGTGCCCAAGTATCTCCGAAAGGCTTATGCCGGTGTAGTCGATGTAGTAGGGGCGGCTGTTGTAATAGAAGCAGAAGTTCAGCGTCCACAGCGCCCGCAGGGCCGCCTCCTCGTCCGTCACGGTGAACTCCATCGATTCGCCCTTGTACAGCCAGCCGGAAACGTTTCGCGCCTTGCCCCAGGACGCCGCGCCGTAGGCGTAAAGGTAGACCTCGCTGATGGAGAAGGGCGCGTCGTTCAGTATGGTGAACGTGCGCACGGCCTCTTTGCCGTCCTTGACCGCGCCCGCCGCCTCGCCTACAGGCACGGGCACGTCCGAGGCATGGGCGGCATAAAGCTCGTGGGCGTACTTTGCCGATACGGCGGCGTTCATGTTCTGACCCGCCCCGGCGTTTGGGACTATCACGCCTATCACCCGGCCGTCGTCGTTGAGCAGCGCGCCCCCCGGCGAGCCCGCGGAGACGGGCGCGTTGAAGCCTATGTAATTTACCTCGTCCTGCACGTAGACCCGGGTCACGTTGCCGGAGGAGACGTTGTTCGTGAACCCCTGGGGGCTCGCTATCGCCACCACGGGCGAAGCCCGGTACACCTGCTGCTCCGTCTCTATCACGAGCGGCGTCAGACCGGTCTCCCCGTCAAGGCGCAGTATGGCTATGCCGCTCACTTCGTCAAGGCAGAGCACGCCGCTTATGTTGTAATTTTCGCCGGTATCCGACACCGCGCGCAGGGCGCTCGCGCCGCGTAAGCTTTCAAGCGCAGTCACCAGCAGCCCGGAGTCGAACGCCACAAAGCCGCTCGAGTACGATATTACGTTTTCGTCCGCGTCCAGTATTTCCAGCCGCATCACCGACTCGCAGGCTTTATTTATGGCCGCCACGTCCGCGCCAAACCCAGCCGCCAAAGCCATAGGCAGCAGGCACACAGCCAGCACAAAAGAGATCAGCTTTTTCACGGGCACCTCCTTAAAAAGCGGTTATGATCAGTTTATAGCTACATTATATAACAGATTGGGGGCGGTTGCAAGTAAAACGTGGGGTGATGTTTCACTTACACTATTATAAACGCTTTTCCGAGCCGTTTCCTGACAATACTTTGGTTATCTCTTTGTTAATTCACATTCTAACAAATAATTAACGTGAAAATTGTCATGAAGCAAGCCGCTTTTGCGTTTATATATATGAAGGGTTGATTATAATGAAAGATGTTTTACGGCTCCGAAAAATGCGAGGGAGGGGTACGGTTGAAGCATGAAAGACGCTTTAAAGCTGTATGAGGAAGAGGCCCGTTTTATAGGTGATCTTTACGACGAATTCGGAAAACTGATGTTTGCTGTGGCGGGGCGCTTTACGAAGGACGGCGCGGACCTTGAGGATATCGTCTCGGCTGCGCTGATGGCGCTTATGCGAAATGCCCAAACCCTGCAAGCGCTAAGCTGTGAAGCCCGCAAAGCGTATACGGTCAGGGCGGTAACGACCTCGGCTATCGGTTACTTAAGAAAACGCAAGCTTAAGCAGGACAGGGAAATATCCATAGATGCATTGGACGCACATACAAGCGACGCAAAAGCCTGCGGCACGGAAGAGACGATCTTGCTCTCAAGCGAACTTGAAGCGGTGATAAGCTCCATAATGCAGCTCCCCGAAAACGAACGCAGGTGCCTGCAGCTGAAATTCCTGAGGAACCGGACGGACGAAGAGATAGCCGCGGCCACCGGCCTGTCCGTCAGCAGCATAGCGCAGTACATAAAACGCGCGCGGGCACATCTGAGAACCCTCTATACCGGCGGAAAAGGAGAATAACGATGAGCGACATATATGAAGAGATCGTAGACGAGCATCTCGACACGATGATCCGGCTCGCGCTGAAACAGGCCGAAGCGGAAGGACTGCTCAACGACGAGGCGAAAAACGAGGAAAACGTAACGGAAAGCGTGATGCAGGAAACATTTGAGCTGTTCAAGGCAAAGCTGAAGGCAGAGACAGAGCAGGCGCAAAGGGAGGAACGTCGCCTGAGGCGGAAAAGGCACTTCAAAAACGCCCTCCGCGTGCTGGCCTGCATAATAATAGCGCTTGCGATCGCTACCCCCGTCGCCATTGCAAGCATAAACCCCGTCAGGGAGTATTTTTTAAGGCTGCTGATAAATGTCGAAGAGGATCATATTGAATTTCAACTAAAGAAAACCGAAAGAGAAGATGTCCCCGAAGGGTGGATGGGCGAATATTATCCGGAATATATACCGGAAGGGTATAAAATTGCAGACGTTTCGGTTTTTGAACCAATCGCCATGTTTCGCAACAACAGCGATTATTCTTTATACTTTTTGGAATTAAACGAATACGAATCTCTCAATGTCGACAGCGAAGGCGCGGAAACATATTTTGTGGGCATAAACGACTCGACCGCGCTGGTTTCGGAAGAAAACGGAGAAATCAGAATGGTGTGGCAGAAAGGCAATCGTATGTTTTTCATAAGCGGCCGCCTGTCACTTGAAGAAGCCACCAAAATGGCAAAGAGCGTAACGAAAGTGGATTGAAGGCTCAAAGGTGCCCAAATCCTCTGTAGATTCATTATGAGAAAGTAACTTCATCACAGCCGCCAATGGTAGTTGGAGGGGCGGCAGCGGCAGCAGTCGCAAAGCGACAGAATCGCATTCTGCGACCTCAAGGGTAGACGGCCACCTCATCAGTCAGCCATACGGCTGCCAGCTTCTCGCCTGCGGGCTCGGTCACGGTTCGGCTCTTGACGTCCACTGGCGGGTGCCGCGCCTCAAATCTTTGATTTGAGCCGTGGCAGTCGCAAAGCGACCGATTTTGTCAAAGACAAAATCGCCTCGCAATTCACCCCCG
>JAFPYA010000014.1 GCA_017412445.1 Clostridia bacterium | reverse complement strand
GCATAAGCGTGTTCACGGGCGTGGGCGAGCGCACGCGCGAGGGCAACGACCTTTACAACGAGATGAAGCAGTCCGGCGTAATCAGCAAAACGGCCATGGTCTACGGCCAAATGAACGAGCCGCCGGGAGCCAGAATGCGCGTGGGCCTGAGCGGCCTGACGATGGCGGAATACTTCCGCGACGAAAAGCATCAGGACGTGCTTTTGTTCATAGACAACATATTCCGCTTCACTCAGGCGGGCTCCGAGGTCTCGGCGCTGCTCGGGCGCATGCCCTCCGCGGTCGGCTACCAGCCCACGCTCTCAACCGAGATGGGCGCGCTGCAGGAGAGAATAACCTCCACAAAGAACGGCTCAATCACCTCCGTTCAGGCGGTCTACGTGCCCGCGGACGACTACACCGACCCCGCGCCCGCGACCACCTTCGCCCACCTTGACGCCACCACCGCCCTTGACAGGAGCATAGCGTCGCTGGGCATATTCCCCGCGGTCGACCCCTTAGCCTCCTCCTCGCGCATTCTCACCCCCGAAATAGTGGGCAGGGAGCACTACGAGACCGCCCGCGCCGTGCAGCGCATACTTCAGCGCTACAAGGAGCTGCAGGACATAATCGCCATAATGGGCATGGACGAATTGAGCGACGAGGACAAGCTGACCGTAGCGCGCGCAAGAAAACTGCAGCTCTTCCTCTCCCAGCCCTTCGCGGTGGCCGAGCAGTTCACGGGCTACGAGGGCAAATACGTCACCATGAAGGAGACTGTGCGCGGCTTTAAAGAGATAATCGAGGGAAAGCACGACGACATACCCGAAAGCTTCTTCCTCTTTGCCGGCGGCATAGACGAAGTGGTCGAGAAATACGAAAAAAGCAAAAAGAGCTGAGATTTAGGGGCTTTCACGCTAAAGCAACCACGCTTCAGCATATGGCTCCAACGCAGGCATCGGAGGCACGCATGAAATCTTTTCCGCTTAAAATAGTCACGCCCGACGGATTGCAGTTTGACGGCGAAGCGCTCGAATTGACCGTGCGCACCATAGACGGCGACATGGGCGTAATGGCGGGGCACGTCAACTGCGTAAGCCCCCTCGGCATGGGCACGGCTACCGTCACCACCGCCGAGGGCAAGCGCAGCGCGGCCTGCATTGGCGGCATACTCACGGTGCTGGATGGCCTTGTGCGCCTCGTGCCCACCACCTTCGAATGGGCGGACAAAATAGACGTGGAGCGCGCCAGACGCGCCGAGCAGAAGGCTAAGCAGACGCTCGAGGGCTCGCCCTCAGACGCTGAGGCGAAGCTTGCCGAGGCGCACCTTAAGCGCGCGCTTGTAAGAATAGGCGCATCAAAGAAAGTATCAAGATAGCTTTGCCATAAATGGACAAAAAAGTCCGGAGAGGCCACAGACCTCTCCGGACTTTTGCAGCTTACGCCTGCGAGCGCGAGCCTTTTTGCGCTCTGTTACGCGAAGCGTGCCTCACGCGGCAGGCGCAGCGGCGTCCGCATCCGGCGCCTTCACCGTGCATTCGTCGCCCTCCGCCCCGAGCAGATCCTCCGCAAAATCGTACATTATGCCCAGACGGTAGAACATGCCAAGACTCATCCAGTAGCTCTCCGGCGGTACGAATTCGACGTCCTCCGTTCCGTGCAGCACTATTTTCAGCTCCGGAAGCGGCGCGTCGCTTGTTTCGTCTGCCAACGCGTAGCAATAGAGCAACCCCTGCGTCATGATCGTTTGGGTAAGCTCGATGTTGTTTGCGCCGTGCTCTATCACCATAAGCTGCCGCGTGCCGTGCTCTACCTCTCTGATGTGCGGCGGGTCGCCCTCGTCCGTTTCATCCGTAAACACGTACTCCCTGCCGCCTATTATGAACGAAACAGAGCTTATGTTGAGCGGCTCGTCGGCAAAATAAGTTATGACCGTCACGAGCTCGGGCTTAGCGGCAGGGCTCGAGTATTCGTCTATAAAGAGCGACGCCACCATTGTGCTGTAATAATAGTCGCTCTCGTACTTATGGGTAAAGGCGGTCATCTCGGGGCTGAAGTTTATGTCCACCGACGCCCCATAGTTCTCCTCGTCCATATAGATTACGAAGAAATCGCCCATAGAGGTAAACGGCGTAAAGTCAAAGCCTCCCTCGCCCAAAGCGCAGGCGGAGAGCATGAGCGCGAGCACTATCAATGCCGAAACAAATCTTTTCATGGCGGCCTCCCTTTATATGTCGTGTACCTTATGCGCTATTTCAAACGCGGAACGCGATATTTGGTTTTCTTTTACTCTATCTCCAATGCGCACACCGAGCAGGGCGGAAGGGTCAGGCAAAGCGCGCCGTCCTTTACGGTATAATCGCTGAAGGGCACGGGCGCAAGCTGCTCGCCCTCAAAGTCGTTATATTGGTTGAAGCGGCCACAGAGCACCCTGCCCGCAACCTTGTGCGCGTCTGTGCCCTCGATTGTCACTTCCTCGGGCGCGTCCGTACTGAGGTTTGATAGCGTGAGCGTGAGCCTCGCATCCTTTTCGCTCGCGGAGGCGCTTATTTTTGCGGTGTGCCACTTGTCTGTGCCGGCGTCGCCCGAGAGCACCTGCGTGAACACCTGCCTTGCGTCCTGATGCGCCTTGTAGAGGTCGAACACGTGGTACGTGGGCGTGAGCAGCATCTTTTCGTCCTTTGTGAGTATCATGGCCTGCAGCACGTTCACCATCTGGGCGATGTTGGCCATCTTCACGCGGTCGCAATGGCGCATGAAAATATCGAAGTTTATCGCCGCCAGAAGCGCGTCGCGCATGGTGTTTTGCTGGTAGAGGAAGCCGGGGTTCGTGCCGGGCTCCACGTCCGTCCAGATGCCCCACTCGTCCACCATCAGCCCCACGCGCCTGTCGGGGTCGTACCTGTCCATAATGGCCGAGTGCTTCGTGATGAGCTCGTCCATGTATTTGGTCTGAGTGAGCGCGGAATAGTACAGTTCTTCATCGAAATCCGTGGCGCTGCCCTTGTTGCCCCAGTCGCCAGTGGCGATTGTGTAGTGGTGCAGGCTGAGACCCTGCATCATGTAGCCTGCCTCGCGCATGAGCGTCTCCGTCCAGCGGTAGTCGCCGCTCGACGGGCCGCAAGCGATTTTGTAAAGCGGCGTATTTGTGAAATTGCGGCAGTAGGTCGCGTAGCGCTTGTACTCGTCGGCGTAGTATTCGGCGCGCATGTTGCCGCCGCCGCCCCAGTTCTCGTTGCCTACGCCCCAATATTTCACCTGCCAGGGCTCCTTGCGGCCGTTTGCCCGGCGCTTCTGCGCCACGGACGAATCCGACGGGCTGTTTATATACTCTATCCATTCGGCCATCTCGCGCACTGTGCCGCTGCCTACGTTGCCGCAGATGTAGGGCTCGCAGCCTATCAGCTCGCACAGTTCCAGAAACTCGTGGGTGCCGAAGGAGTTGTCCTCCACCACGCCGCCCCAGTTGTTGTTTACCATGCGCTTGCGCTTGCTTTTGTCGCCTATGCCGTCCTCCCAGTGATACTCGTCGGCGAAGCAGCCGCCCGGCGCAGCGCCGGCCGGAACGAAGAGATAGCCCGTGACCGGCCGCGGGCCGTAGCACGCCACCAAAAGTTCGTAGTTCTTGCAGCCGTTCACGTCGGGCAGTTC
>JAFPYA010000179.1 GCA_017412445.1 Clostridia bacterium | reverse complement strand
AGACAGTATGGCGCTGCTGCATGTGGATTTTTTCTCCGAGGTGCTAGGGATGTGCACTCAGATGGATGTGATACTTCCCCAGCCCAGCCGCGGGCTTATAGGCATGGACACCGGCAAAAGCGAAGGCAAGTGGAAAGTGATGTACCTTCTGCATGGCCTGAGTGACGATCACACCATCTGGCAGCGCCGCACCAGCATTGAAAGATACGCGGCCGGACGGAATCTTGCGGTCATCATGCCCGAAACCCAGCGCGGCTGGTATACGGACATGAACTATGGCTTCAAATGGTTCACCTTCTTCACCGAGGAACTGCCCTCTATTTGCCGCTCGTTCTTTCCCAACATATCGGATAAGCGCGAGGATACCTGCGTATGCGGCCTGTCTATGGGCGGTTACGGCGCGCTCAAGCTCGGCATGAGCTGTCCAGAGCAATTCGGCTATGCGGCGTCCCTTTCGGGAGCGGTGGATGTGGCCGAGCTGTGCGATAAGGCCGAAGGCGAAGGCAAACGCTACCTTGAGGATGTGTTTGGCGAAGCTGCAAGCGTAAGAGGCTCAAATAACGACCTGTTCGCTTTGGCAGGCAAGCTTGCACAGAAGAGCATTAAGCCGAAGCTCTACATGTGCTGCGGGCTTCAGGACGGCCTGTACTGGCAGAACGTGCGCTTAAGGAACCTCATGAAGAGCCTCGAGCTTCCTCTTACATACGAAGAGGAAAACGGCACGCACGAATGGGCGTACTGGGACATGAAGATACAGTCTGTACTGAGTTGGCTGAGCAAAAACTCGAAGGGGGACGCATATGGCTCTGATACACAGTAATTTCTTTTCCGAAGAATTGCAAATGTGCGTTTCCTGTGAGGTGATTTTGCCTCAGCGCAGCGAAGCCTCGGACGCTATTGCTCCGGCGGATGAAAAGTATAAGACGCTTTACCTTCTGCACGGCTTCAGCGACGATGAAACCATATGGCAGCGCCGCACCTCGATAGAGCGCTACGTAACGCCCCTGGGGCTCGCGGTGGTCATGCCCTGCGGCCACGTATCGGCATACGCCGACATGGCGCACGGCGGCAGGTACTATTCCTACATATCAAAAGAACTGCCCGCAATCATGCGCTCCTTTTTCCCGCTGAGCGACAGGCGAGAGGACAATTATATCTGCGGCCTTTCTATGGGCGGCGCGGGCGCGATGAAGATAGGTCTGAACAACATAGAAGCCTTCAGCGCGATAGGCTGCCTTTCTGCGGGTGCCAGAAACAATGTTTCAGACGCTGCGCTTACACCGAAGCAAAAGCAGCGCAACGAAATGCTCTACGGCGAAAGAGGCATTGCCGGCACGGAAGAGGACGTTTTCGGGGCAGCCCAAAGGGCGCTTGAAAGCGGAAAGCCGCTGCCGAGGATTTACCACACCTGCGGCACTGAAGACTTTATACTGCCCGCGGCGCTCAAAACCAAGGAGTTTTTTGAGGCCATTCAGGGCAATCCATTCGGCTACGAATACGAGGCGGACAAGGGTGTACACTCCTGGGAATACTGGGACGAGCATATCCAGCATTTTCTAAGCTTTCTTCAGCTTAAACCGCAGCAAAGGTTTCTGTGAGGAGGATTGAAATGACAAAGCGGACTTTGGCGGATGTCATATGGGGTTCGGGCTATCCGGGCGCAGGTATACTGGTCGGCAAGAGCACGGATTCCGAAAGCGCGATAACGGCGTTCTTCATCTGCGGCGTCGAGGGCGATACGCTCGAGCGCAGATTTGTCGAGGACGGCGGAGGCATTCTGGTGCAGGATGCCCTGGGCAACACGCTGTATCAGCCGGTGCTCACGTTTGAAAACAAAATACTTATAGGCAACGGCGCACATACAGAGAGCATATTTTCCACATTCGCCGCAGGCATGAGCTTTGGCCGTTCTGTAAAGGAGCAAATGTGGTTAAGCACAGAGGACGGCATGGCGCCGCGCATTACTGCGCTTATCGATATGGGCGAAAATGATTTCGACATAGACCTGAGACTCACCAAGGCTCTGTCGCCTGAGGGCGGCATCACCCGCCAGAGCTTTAAATATGCCCAGATTGCCGCGGGCACCGGATACCTGCTCAACATGTATAAGGGTAGTGCCGGCAACTACAGCGATTACGAAGGCGAGCCGGCCTTGGTCGAGCTTGGCGGCTCAATATTCGACACAGTGGCCGACATCTGGGAAAACCTGAGCTCGCACGAGCGAGTATCGCTTTGGGTGAGATCCACCAATATGAAAAATCACAAGTCCATAAGCCGCATAATCAACCGAAACCGCCGCAGTTGACATCTCTTTAATCAAAGGAGAATTCAAATGAAAATTCTGGGATACGTGTGCAGTGAAACCTTAAGCAAGGTAACTCAACAGGACGCGCTTGAGCTCGATGTGATAAACATAGCCTTCGGGCACGTAAGCAAAGATTTTTCGATGAAGTACGACAGGCTCGACTGCCTTGAGTATCTGCCGCGGATACGCGCCTGGAACCCTGAAATCAAATTTGTGCTGAGCGTGGGCGGATGGGGCGCGGGTGGCTTCTCGCTGATGTCCCGAACTGCTGAGGGACGAAAGGTCTTCGCCCAAAGCTGCGCGGGTTTTATAAACGAGCACGATATTGACGGCATAGACATCGATTGGGAATACCCCTGCAATGATTCTGCAAACATAGACGCCGATCCGAGTGACAAGCAAAACTTCACCTATCTACTCAAGACGATACGCGATGCGATTGGCATAGACAAGACTGTCTCCATCGCCGCAGGAGCAGGCAGTTATTTTGTACGCGACACCGAGATGGATAAGGTGGCGCAAATCTGCGATTACGTGCAGCTTATGACCTACGACATGCGCAGCGGTTTTTGCACAGAAGCCGGCCATCACACCGCGCCCTTTGCTTCTGCCGGCCAAAACACGGGTCTCGACACCGAAAGCGTGACAAATATGTTCATCGCGGCGGGCGTCCCGAAAGAGAAAATCGTGATAGGCGCTGCCTTCTATGCCAGAAGGTGGGACGGCGTACCCGACGTGAACCACGGCTTGTTCCAGCAGGCTCAGACAAAAGGGCAGTACGGAGCCGGATACTCAAAGCTTGTTCAGGAATTCGTTAATAAAAACGGCTTCGTTCGTTACTGGGATGAATGCGCCAAAGCGCCCTATCTGTTCAATGGTTCGAGCCTCATCAGCTATGATGACCCGGATTCCATCGCAGCAAAGTGCGAATTTTTAAAGCGTGAAGGTCTAATGGGCATCATGTACTGGGATCACGGCAGCGACCCGAGCAGAGTACTGCTGAAAACCATGGTTTCTATGAAGTATAAACGATAGTTCAGAATACATTGATAACTGATTCGGTGAAATATTGACTGATACAGGTTCTATCAGCCTTTTCTGGCAGATTATTATCTTAAGTAACAAACGCTTCCATAAGTAGATTTGCGGTTCAGAAGGTTAGGAAGGTGATGCTCTATTACAGGAGTGACTATGATAAAACCTGCAAAGCTTGATAAGGGAGATACCGTTGCAACGATCAGTCCATCCTGGGGATGCGCGGGTGTGCCACGTGTACTGTGGCAATACCGCCTGGGATGTCAGCGTTTGATTGATCTGGGACTGAGAGTTACGGCAGCGCCAAACTCTATGCGGGGTACTTCATATTTACATAAGAATCCCCAGGCACGCGCAGAAGATTTAATGTGGGCGTTTGAGAATAAAAAAGTCAAAGCAATCATCGCCAATATTGGCGGTAATGATTCGGAACGCTTGCTGCCTTATCTTTCCGAAGAAACGATTGTCCACAATCCCAAAATACTTTGCGGTTATTCTGATGTACTGACTTTACATCTGTATTGCCACCGGCTTGGCCTTATGACCTTTTATGGAGATAATTTGCTAACGACGATTGCTGAAAACGGACGATGGCATCCTTACAGCCGTCATTGGTTTCAGAAAACGTTTTTCCACGATTCACCGCTCGGTGTGATCGTTCCTTCGAGTGAATGGTCAGGCGATGGAGACTCACGCATAGACAAATCGTATAGAAAAGTATACATTCCCAATCGGGGCTGCCGGTATATTCAGGGGAGAGGCACAGTAAATGGACGTCTTTTCGGAGGACATGAAGGCTTATGCTCCATAAGGATGCCGAATGGGGCGGCGCTTGTTGAGAAGCGTTACTTCGAAGATAGTATCCTCTTTTTTGAGGACATCCCCGAATTCTGCACTTTGGAACGTCTTGCCAAATTCTTTGCTTGGCTGGGAGAAAACGGTTTTCTACAGGTCATTAAGGGCATCATTATAGGAAAGATAGGAATGCAAAGCAGTTTCCAGGCCTATTCTGAGATGATCCGTTCAATCGTAACTGTCAAATACAATCGTCCGGATATGCCTATTATAAGCGATTTCAATTTCGGACACACCTCACCAATGTTCATTCTGCCCTATGGCGCACAAGCAAGTTTGAATGCGGATACTCTGCAATTCAGTATACTGGAAAGCGGTGTTTCCTGATTTATAAACTTATTTGCCCCAAATAATACGAAGATGAATTT
>JAFPYA010000178.1 GCA_017412445.1 Clostridia bacterium | reverse complement strand
TGTCCGCCTTGTCCCACCAGAGGGTCAGCGTGTCGCCTGCCTGAGAAGTGTAAAGCTGCTGCATGGTAACCTCCGAGCTTATCGTCAGTATTTTAGGTCATTATAGCACATCCCCCGCCCGCGCGCGCGTTGAAAAGGTTTACAATAATGGGATATTTTGTTATTTATGCTTATTCCGCGCCGATTCCGGCCAAAGCGCTTGCGAAAACGGCGCAAAAGGTGGTATAATCCTTTTATGACAGCAAACGGGCGCGACGCCCCGTTTCGGACATCCCTGTTTCAAAACCCGATTCAGGATTCAGAAAGGAAGCCGCTCATGAAAATAATCAACCTCAGAACCAATCACCTTATCGAGCCTCTGGGCTTTATGATGGACAAGCCCTCCTTCAGCTGGCAGATCGCCGAAAGCAAGGGAAAGCGGGTAACCCAGAGCGCAATCAGGCTCTACGAGGAAAACAAGCTGATCCTCGACACCGGCTTTTTGAGCGACATAGACCGTCTGGGGTACGAGGCGGACGTGCGCTTAAAGCCCCGCACCGCATACTTTTGGCAGGTGACGGTTCGCTCCGACGCGGGCGAGGAGGCCGAAAGCGACTTGGCGCGCTTTGAAACCGGCATGATGGACGCGCCTCGCGTAGCCAAGTGGATAAAAGCCCGGGAAAGCGAGCGGCTGCCCGTCTTCCACAAGCGCTTCAGGGCGAAAAAGCAGCTCCGCCGCGCGCGGCTCTACATCTGCGGCCTCGGCCTTTTTGAGGCCCGCCTCAACGGCAGGAAGCTCGGCGACGAATACCTAACGCCCTTTTGCAACAACTACGATAAATGGCTGCAGCTCGTAACCGTCGATCTGGACGGGCAAATAAAGGACGACAACGAGCTTTGTGTGGAGCTTGGCGACGGCTGGTACTCCGGGCGCTTCGGCTTTAACTCCAAGCCCGGCTCTCAGGGTGTCTACGGCGACCACAAGCGCCTGTGGGCGGAGATCAAGCTGGACTACGAGGACGGCGAAAGCGAGGTTCTGCCCAGCGACGAAAGCTGGTTCGTTACCCGCTCAAACTGCGTACTCAACACCATCTATGACGGCGAAATCGTGGACGGCACGCTGCCCGAAACCGCGCCCGAAGCGGCGCTGCCGGACGGCGAGGACACTTCGCTGCTTTGCGACCGCCTGAGTCCCCGCCTGCGCGTGCAGAGGGAACTCAGGCCCGCCAAAATCATCACCACGCCCAGGGGCGAGACGGTGCTCGACCTTGAGCAAAACCAGACCGGCATCTTCCGCCTGAGGGTCGACGAACCCAAAGGCGCAAAAATCCGTCTGCAGGTGGGCGAGGTGCTGCAGGACGGCTGCTTCTACCGCGACAACCTGCGTTCTTCCAAGGCCGAATACATATACATTTCCGGCGGCAGTCCCGCCGTGATTGAGCCGAGATTCACCTTCTACGGCTACCGCTACGTGAAGGTGGAGGGCGTGAGCCATCTCAAAAAAGAAGACTTTACCGCCCTCGTGCTCCACAGCGACATCGAGGAATACGGCGACGTGAAGACCGGCTACGACAAGGTCAACCGCTTAATCGAGAACGCCCGCTGGGGTCTGCGCTCCAATTCTCTGGACGTGGCCACCGACTGTCCGCAGCGCGACGAGCGCATGGGTTGGACGGGCGACGCCAACGTAATCAGCGCCACCGCCCTGCGCTTTGGCGACATGTACCCGTTCTACTCCAAATACCTGCACGACATGTGGACGGAGCAGCAGGCGCTAAACGGCATGGTGCCGGACTTCATCCCCTCACTGCGCATGTACGAGCCCGGCGAGGACGGCACGCCCAGCTCGTGGAACCAGTACGCCGCCTCTGTCTGGGGCGACGCCAGCACCGCCATCCCGTGGAACATGTACATGGCCAGCGGCGACAAGGTGATTTTGAAAAACCAGTATCCGAGCATGAAGGCGTGGGTCGACTGGGTCAGGCGCATGGACGGCGACGACCACGGCTGGCGCAAGCTCTTCCACTACGGCGACTGGGTGGCGCTGGACTTCCCGCTGCGCAAGGAGGACAGCTGTCTTGGCGGCACGGACGAGGGCTACATCGCCGACATCGCCTGGGCGGAAAGCGCAGGCATCGTGGCGGACACGGCGGCGCTGCTGGGCTATGACGAGGACACCAAAGAGTACCGCGCACTGCAGGAAAGAATACTGTCCGACGTAAAGCGCGAGTTCTTCTCCCCAACCGGCCGCTGCGGCGTGGAGACCCAGACAGGTCTGCTGCTGGCGCTGAAGTTCGGCCTTTCCTCCAACCGGGAGCGGGTGCTCAGGCAATTGGACGAGCGCTTCACCCAAACCCACGGGATGCTGACGACCGGCTTTGTGGGCACCTACATACTGTGCAATACCCTCAGCGAAAACGGCCGCCACGCGCAGGCGATGGACCTGCTTTTGAACGAGGAATACCCCGGGTGGCTCTACGAGGTGAACCTCGGCGCGACCACGGTGTGGGAGCGCTGGAACAGCATGAACCCGGACGGCACGGTCTCCTCCACCGGCATGAACAGCTTTAACCACTACGCCTACGGCTCCATCGTGGAATGGATCTTCCGGCACGTGGCGGGCTTTAAGGCTCTGACGCCCGGCTACCGCACGGCGCTTATCGCGCCCAAGCCCGACGACAGGCTGGGCTGCGTGGACATGCGCTACAAGGACTGGCGCGTCTGCTGGCAGGCAAAGGACATGAACCACCTGCGCCTTCAGATCACCGTGCCCTTCGACTGCGAGGCGTGTCTCGTGCTGCCCCTCGCCGGAAACGTAAAGCCAAACGCGGGCAACCCTATCTTCGCGCGTGAGGAGGACGGCGCTTACGTGCTCAGCGCCGGAGACTACGCCATCGAATACGAAACCGACGCCCCCATGCGCGAGCGCCTCACCGTGGAAAACTCTATGGACGAGCTGCTGCGCTCACTCGAGAGCCGCCTGATACTGAATGAGGTCTATCCCCAGATCAACCGCGTCACCGAGATACTGCGGATGCGCTCGCTCAAAAACATAATGCGCGGCCGCGGCGAGAGCGAGGAAGCTATCGAAAAGGTAAACGAAGCGCTCAAAAAGGGCTGGAAGGGCTTCGCCCATTAAAAAAGCTGTGGCATTTTTGCCCGAAAGGTGCTATACTGTATAAGTGAGAATCATCGTCGGAGGTGCAACTATGGATGTGTTTGTAATGGAACCGCGCTATCGCTTTGGCGAAATGACGCCGTGGGGCGGCGACAACTTGAGGCTTCTGTTCGGCAAGGACGCGCCCGCGGACAGGGTGGGCGAAAGCCTCGAGGTGAGCGCGCTTGAGGGGCTTGAGAGCATAATAATAAACGGCGAATACGCGGGCATGACGCTGGCCGACGCGCTCAGGGACGACTATGAGGCCGTGACCGGCACGGATAAGGCGCCCTTTCCGCTTCTGCTCAAGCTTCTGGACGCGAAGGACACGCTCTCGGTGCAGGT
>JAFPYA010000177.1 GCA_017412445.1 Clostridia bacterium | reverse complement strand
TTTTCCTTCTTTTTCCCGCGAAAACAGGCCATAAAACGTCTTTTATATCATACACATCAAACGTCGGAAAAGCAATAATACTCGTGCACGAGGCTCCTGTAGCCCAGTTTTTTCAAATCCTCGTAGCGGCAGTTGAAGCGCGCCTTGGTGCGCCTGTCGGTTACGAGCCGGCGCAACAGCTCCTGAGCGTAGGCATCCAGAAGCTTTAAACTTTCACAAGTGCCTAATACAGGAAAATACCAGGCGCACCAGCTGAACTCGTCGTCACCGGGGCTTTCAAACAGCTTGCGGTTGAATATGCGTATGAAGGCCTTGGCGGCCTTTTCGCCCTCCAGGCCGTTTGCGTGCTTCCAGCGCTCAAGGGCCCTCGCCTTGCGGCGCATTTTGTGTTTGAGCTTGTCCACTGATGAGGCGGCGACGTCGAGCCTGCCGCGCTTGTAATCGAAGCCCAAGAAGCTCCAGCCCTCCTCGGGAGTGAAGAACGTCTCCTTTTTGGGATTGATCGAAAGCCCTGCTTCACCTATGTACGCGCGTATCTTCCTTGAGTATTCAAGTGCCTCATCATAGGTACGACCGAACACGATTATGTCGTCCGAATACCTGGCGTAGGGAATGCCCGCGTCTTCAAAGCGCCTGTCAAGCTCCATAAGATACAGGTTTGCGTAAAACGCGGACAGGGGAGTGCCGGCCATTATGCCCTTGCGCTCTGTGATTACTTTGCCAAGCGAAATCACGCTTTCTTCCGTCAGAAGCGCTTTGAGAAAGGAGTACGTCTCGGGATCGTCGAAAAACAGTCCTTCAAGCTTTGGCAGCAGCCTTTCTACTGGTATAGAATTGAAATAGTCGCTTATATCGGCCTTGTAGGCATATAAGGGCGCTTTTCGGCTTAACGCGGCAAGGAGCTTTACGACGTCCTTCGCCGTGCGATGCGGCCTGAAGGAATAAAGGCCTGTGGCAAAGCAACAGTCAAATTTTCGCGTGAGCAGATACGTAAGCAGCTTAAGCACGGTGTTTTGCGGCTCGGGATATGTGTACACTGTGCGCTTCTTTTGAGAAAACTGTTTGCTGATTATGGTTTTTCGGGGCAGAGGAAACGCTTTGCCGGAGCATATCGCCTCATACACGGGCAGATAAGCCTTATTGTCGATAAAGCTTCTAAGCTCCTTAGCAAATTGGCCGCCGAACGCGAGGGAGGTTTTATACTCGTAAAACTCCTCCCAAACGCTTGCGTCCGCAAGGCTTTCAAGCAGCGACATGTTTCCGCTGTCCTCCATGATACAAATAAAAAAACAGAAAGAGAAGAAGTTAAATCCAGGCAAATTGCCTGGTTTTACCGAACCGTACGCGCGCCGGCTGCCTGCGAAGCCGCTGAAGGGCGCGCGCCTGATCCGCCACAGGCGCAATGCGTTCTCTTTCTGTAAAAACGGGAAAAATCCCGGTTTTTATGTGTTTATCGGCTGAGCCCCAAAGCCTGCTTTACGCGATCCACAACGTAGGAACGGGTGTTCCACCAGTTTTTGTGGTTGTGATAAAAGCGCAGATAGGGCACATTGCGGCGCTTACACTCGTCCCTAAGTCGGTTGGTTTGGCTCTTTTCGGAAAGCACTTCGACTATCAGCACAGTGCGCGGCCCGCGATTGAAGGTATAGACGGTCGCAATTTGCTCGCCCTGACGAACCGGGGTCGGAGGCGCAAACCTGCCCACGGGTCGGGGAGCCATGCCTCTGAAGCAGTTATTGAACCGGCCTTGCTCCTGAATATCGTACATGCCGAATTCCTCGCGGAATACGTGCCTGAAATACTCGTAATACTTCCCGTTGTAGCTGTACTGATTTTCTTCAAACGGCATATCCGGGCCCCAGGACAGCTCGCGCCCGGACGCAAAGCGGCCGACAGGCCGGGGCGCAGTGGGAGGGGTTACACGGGGAGTCACGGGCTGCGGCGCAACTGTCGGAGTTACGCGCGGGCTCACGGGCTGAGGCGCAGCTGTCGCGGCAGCGCGCGGAGTCATGGGCTGAGGCGCGCGGGGCGCAGTCGGAACGGGCTGCGGTCTGACGGCAGCTTGGGGAGCCATGCGTTCGGCGGGGCGTGGCTCGGGACGCGAGGTCAACGCTTCCTTTACGCGGCCTGTTACGTAAGAGCGGGTGTTCCACCAGCCCCTGTGGTCATAATAGAACCTGAGATACGGAACGCCTATTGTGGCGTAGCCGCGGCGAACTCTGTCGTCCTTGAATTTTTCGTGTACGATTTCCACCACCAGAGCGATATTGCCCATGCGGCTGAATGTGAACACGGTATTGTAGCGCTGTCTGTTTACGCTCCTCAGGCTGAAGGGACGGCGGGGATCGGGCGGATACTTGTAGCGCTTGTTCGGCACGGCTTTCTCGCTTATATCAAACATGGGGAAGGCCTGCCTGAACAGTCGTCCGAAGTATTCGTAATATGCGCCGGGATAGCTGAATTGGTTTTCCTCTTTGGGCATTGTTCTGCCCCAGGGGAGGTTCGGTTCGGGCGCAGGCGCGGGCGCGTTATTGCGGCTGTTGTTGTCCTTGCCGCTGAGTATCGAGGCCAGTTTGGAAAATATATCCATATACATCCTCCATAGTGTTTATTCGTTTGCCTTGGATATGAGCTTGGTTTCTCCCTGTGCGTCAGGCAGTCTGAACAAGCCGTGGCGCTTTTCGTTCCAGAGCATGCCGTCCGTGCGCTCGAGATTTTGCTCCACGCTGAAGCGGAACGCGCGCGGCACCGCGTCATAGGAGACCATGCGGCCTATCGGATCTATGAAGCACAGCCATATTTCCGCGTCGTATTCGCCAGGAGCAAGCCCGCCAAGGGGTATGCTGAGCCTGATTTGGGATATATCCCCTCGCTCGGCGTCGAATATGGGCGCGCTCATACTGGTCGCCACGCAGCCGCTGCCGGGACGGGAAATGAGAGTAAAGAGCCTTAAGCCCTTTGCGCTTTCGTGCGCGTTGGTCTTTATTGACAGCTTTATTTCGCCGTCCATGGGGTATTCGTTTGACGCCGTATCCTCTATGTCAAGCTCCTCAAGCGACACAAGCTTGCCCATGTTGCCTATGTGAGGCAGAGCGCTTAAATCCACGTGAGTGTCGCTCATGGCCGACGAACCCGCGTAGAGGCCTATCGCATGCTCAAGTTCGCCTGCATACGTGAGACGGCCGTTTTCGAGGTACAGCGCGGTATTGCACAGCTGGCGCAGCGTATGCATGTTGTGGCTTACGTATATCACAGTATGCGCGGCGCTCAGCTTGCTCATTTTGTCGATGCATTTTTCCTGAAAGCGCGTATCGCCAACGGCCAGCACTTCGTCGCAAATGAGTATGTCTGGCTCAAGGTGAGCGGCCACGGCAAAGCCTAGCTTTACGTACATGCCGCTGGAATAACGCTTTACCGGCGTATCTATGAACTGCCCGACTTCGGAGAAATCTATTATTTCGTCGAGCCTACTGTCTATGTCGGCGCGGCTGAGCCCCATAATGGCTCCGTTTAAGTATATGTTTTCGCGGCCGGTCAAATGCTGATTAAAGCCCGTTCCCACCTCGAGCAGGCTCGCCACGCGGCCCTTGTACTGTATTTTGCCCTCGGTAGGCGCGGTAATGCGTGAGATTATCTTGAGCAGCGTGCTCTTGCCTGCGCCGTTTCTGCCTATCAGGGCGACCGCGCTGCCTTCGTTTATTTCAAACGATACGTCCTTGAGCGCCCAAAATTTATCGCCCGATTTGCCGTTTAACTCATTCAAGGCATTGCCCTTTTTGCGCTTTACGCGGTCAAACAGCCTGTCGAGGTCGTCCCTCAAGGTGCCCGCACCTATCTGGCCGAGTATGTACTGCTTTGATACGCCCTGCGCCCTTAAAACTACGTTCTTCATACGGCGCACCTCATATCACGTCGGCAAAGGTTCTTTCAACCTTGCCGAAAAGGGTCACACCTGCAAGCAGCAGCAGGCACGTCACAGCGCAGCTGATGCCCCACCATATAAAGCTGAACGAGCCTGTGCCAAGGTACGCCGAGCGGAAAAACTCAATTACGGGCGTCATTGGGTTGAGCATGAACAGCGTTTTGAGCGCGGGATACTTGTCTGAAAGCACAGAGGCGGGATAGGCGACGGGGGAGATGTACATCCAGAGTGACACACCAAAGCCCACGAGCAGCGACAAATCCTTGTAGCGCACAGTGAGCGCGCTCAGACCTACGCCTACGCCCATGCCCAAAAGACCCATCTGCAAAAGCACGACGGGCGTCAGCGCCACAAGCCCCCAGTCGGGCTTAATGCCATAATGGTTTGTGAGGTTTCCGATGATGAGAAAGCAGAGAAAAAATACAAACTGTATCAGAAAGTTTATAAATGTCACCAATACCGTGGCCATTGGCGCGCACAGACGCGGAAAATAGACCTTGCCGTACAGTTTTTCGTTGTCGGCAAAGGTCTGCGCAGTCTTTTCGAGACAGCGGCTGAAAAAGTTCCACGCCACGCTGCCGCACATGTAGAACAAAAACATGGACGGCCCCTCGGTGCGTATGCCGACCAGCATGCCGAACACCAGCGTGAATATGCCGGTGGTCAGAAGCGGCTGGATTATAGCCCACGCGGGTCCCAGAATGGTCTGCTTGTACATGGCTACAAAGCTCCGCCGCGCCAAAAGGTATATAAGATCCCTGTACCTCCAAAGCTCCTTGAAGTCGGGACACAGACCCTTTTTGCGGGGTTCAATTTCGACAGACCATTTTTCCTGAGACATTGTTTTACGCCTTTACGCCGGAAGAAAGAGCGCGCTTTTCAATTTTGTTGAAGATAAGAGGCCAAAGGTATATGGCCGTAAAGCAGGTAAGGAAGTAGCGCACCACGCTGCCGGCAAAATCGCCGAGCAGACTGTTGAGAGCACTCTTCGTGCCCTTAAGCAGCGCCAGCACGAGCGCGAGACCCACGAGCAGACGCATGAAGGCAAAGCCTATATTTTTAGGCTTGTCGAAGCCAACGGTTCTTCTTTCAAGCAGCCAGCCCAGCATCATGCCTATGACCGCCCCAACGAGCTTGAACGCGTCGGCGCGGTTCGTCTTGATTTCTTCCGCTGTGCCGGGAAAATGTCTGAATATTGCTACAAGCAGTGTAACAGCCGCCAGAGTGAGGGCAATAGCGCATATTGTCACGTCCAGCTTGGGGTTCTTTTCCAGCTTGTCGCTGACCCAGCCCATGACGTATACCAATACTATGCTCATTGCAAGCCCTATAAGCACATCCTGAGGCGTATGCACGCCAAGATACAGGCGGCTTATCGCAACCAGCACCACGAGTAGCCACGCAAGCACCTTCAATACGAGCTTGACCTTTTCGCCGTACGCCAGGCCTCCGAAGGCCGCTGCGGCGTTAGCGGTGTGGCCGCTGGGAAAAGAGTAGCCAGTGGCTTCTTTTATTGCGTCCGGATCTGCCTTGACTCTTGCGCTCCTCACCCAGGGGCGGCGGGCGACCACGACAATCTTAAGCAATTGATTGCTTAAAAGACTCGACAGCATCGTAAGCAGCATTCTGTTGCCGGTTTTGCGGTTGAAGCACCAGTACACGAGGCAGGCGATACCTATCGCAGCGATTTCACTGCCGGCGTAGGTGATTATCGACATGAATTTTGTCAGAAATTCAGTTCTGTGCTCTCCAAACCAAACCAATGCTTCTATATCCATAACTCGAGTCCCTCGTAGCTTTTTATATAATGATCCGCGATTTCTTTTGCGCGTTCAATGCGGCTTTGATTGTGCCTGTCGTACACGAGGCACGCGCTCATACCCGCGGCCTTGGCACCCTCAAGGCCTTCGTAAATATCCTCAAATACGGCACAGTCGCAGGGATTGACGCCGAGCCTTTCGGCGGCCAGAAGGTACACCTTGCCCGTCCGCTTGTGGGCGGAGGTTTCGTCCGTCGTAGCGAACACGTCAAACAGCTCAAATATACCGTTTCTTTTAAGGCAGGGCTCGTAAAGCTCTCTTGTGAGCGTGGTCACCACGGCGAGCTTTATGCCTTTTTGCCTGAGCTTTAACAGGTATTCGCGCGCGAAGGGTTTTAAAAGCACCCTTTCGACGTATTCGGTCTTGCACATGTCGTGCCAGATGGTGATTATCTCGTCGACGCTTTCTGCGATGGGGAAGTGCTCCTTGGTGTATTCGGCGGTCTGCCTGAAGCTCAGCCCGCTTATGGTGGCGGCGTAATCGCGGGGGAGCGCAAGCCCCCTTTGAGCAAAGAACTTGGCGTCTATGTCCGCCCACACGCCGAGACTGTCAAACAGCGTTCCGTCCAAATCAAAAAGCGCAGCCTTCAAGGTACACCTCACACAAGCATTTACAAAATTATATCATCCCAAAGCAAATTAAGCAAGCACGGAGGAAATGTTTTTTTGCATATTTTGAAATAAAAAAGCGTTTTTGCACGCGTAAAAAATGCCGGGCTGCAATTGCCGCCCGGCGCCTCACGATTGTGATGTGTTGAATTATGCTCAGGCCTTTAATGCATTTTCGCCAATAGTGTCGATTCTCAGCATGCTGCAGGCCAAAGCTGCCATCTGCTCGGGAGCCTCGCGGCAGCTGTTTGCAAGCCACGCGTGAATGATCCCTGCGCAGCCGCTCACACAGAAGCTGTAGTAGTATTCGTATTTTGCTTCGTCCTTGCCTGCGCTGATTGTGTCCCAGTACGTACGGCATTTTTTGCGCAAAAGCTCGTTCATGCGGTTGAGAAAGGTAATGTCGCCGTTGGGGCTGAGCAGCGCGCGGCAAAGGTCGCTGTTTTCATATACAAACCTGAAAATGTCCTGAAGTATAGGCGTTATTCCTGCGGCGAGCCCCATGCCTTCATGGCGCGCAAGCAGCTGCTCGAGCATCACAAACATGCCATCCTCGATTTGCTGAACCATGTTGTTTATATCCTTGTAATACAGATAAAACGTGCCGCGGTTCATATCGGCGAGCTCGGTAAGCTCCTTCACCGTTATCTCCTTTATTTTCTTTTCTTGCATCAGCTTGGTCAGAGCCTGAGTAAGCAGCTTTTTGGTTCTGCGAACGCGCCTGTCCTCTCTTTTTGTGCCCTCGTGCATATTCAGTCCTCCTTGCCTCAAGAAGCGCGTCTGTCGTTTACGCGCACATGAAATATAACGATATTAATAGAATCGGTATTGATTTTAACCATCGAAACGATTATAATACACTATATCGCAAAAGTCAACATCGTGATTAAAAATAATCGGGAGGTCCATATTTAATGTATAAAGTTACACTGTGGATGATTAAACACAGAGTGCTGATAGTGATAATCTGCCTTGCGTTGCTTGTGCCGTCAATCCTGGGCATGGCCGCAACAAAAACGAAATATGACTTGCTGTATTACTTGCCTAGCGACCTTGAAACCGTTAAGGGGCAGGAAATACTCATCGATGACTTTGGCGTAGGCGGCGTCGCGATGCTGGTCAGCGAGGGGCTCACGCAGCCGGAACTGTCCAAGCTCGAAAGCGAGATAAGCAGCATCGATAATGTTCGAACAGTCGTTGGCTACGCGTCATTAAGCGGCGGTCTACCTATAGGCCTTATGCCCGAAAAGGTGCGTCAGATGTTCTCAAACGGCGACTGCATGCTGAGCTTTGTTCTGTTTGAAAAAGGCACCTCATCTGAGGAAACGATGGAGGCAGTGCAGAAAATCAGGCGGACGGCGAGCGAAAAGTGCTTTCTTAGCGGCCTTACCGCGGTCGTGACGGACACCAAAGAGCTGATAGAGAGTCAGGAAATTATATATGTCGCTATCGCCGTAGCGCTTTGCGCCGTGGTGTTGACGCTGACGATGGACTCCTTCCTGCTGCCGCTTTTGTTCCTTGCAAGTATAGGCGTTTCGATACTGTGGAACTTGGGCAGCAACTATTTCCTTGGCGAAATCAGCTACGTCACCAAGGCCGTGGCCGCAGTGCTGCAGCTGGGCGTGACGATGGACTACTCCATATTCCTGTGGCACAGCTATAAAGAACAATGCACCTTGACCGAGGACAAGGACGCGGCCATGGCTAACGCAATAGGGCAGACGTTTTCCTCCATACTCGGTTCGAGCCTTACCACTATGGCGGGCTTCATATCGCTGTGCTTCATGAGCTTCACCCTCGGCAGGGATCTGGGTATAGTGATGACAAAGGGCGTGGTGATGGGCTTTATAGGCACTATAGTGCTTTTGCCCTGCGCTGTGAGAATAATGGACAAGCCAATTCGCAGAACCGCCCATAAGCCGCTTCTGCCTAAGCTCGACTTTATCGGCAAGCTCGTTTCAAAGCATTATGTTATTCTCTTCGTGATAGTGCTCGTGCTCGTTTTCCCCGCGTTTTACGGCTACAACAGCGTAAAGGTCTACTATGATATGAGCACCGTACTGCCCGAAGACCTGCCCTCGGTGCAGGCCAACAAAAAGCTGAACAGGAACTTCGATATGTCCACGGTACACTTGGTGCTCTTGGACAGCCGTGTGGAGGGTGAAGAGCTAAAGACCCTGACCAAAGAGCTTGGACAAGTAGACGGCGTAAACAGCGTGTTAAGCTACGCGAGCCTCGACGATTTGGGCGCGATGGCGAAGCTCATGCTGCCGGGCGACCTTATCAAGCTGATAAAGAGTGACAATTATCAGCTCATGCTCATTAACTCCGAGTACGTGATTTCCTCCGATGAGGTGAACGCTCAGATAGACAGCCTGAACGGCATAATAAAGCGCTGTGATCCGGACGGCATGCTGATAGGCGAAGCACCCTGCACGAAGGACCTCATCGCCTGCACGGACACCGACTTCAAGGTGGTAAGCCTGATCTCGATAATCGCCATATTCGTCATAATACTTTTGGTGCAAAGGTCGATATCCCTGCCTGTGCTCTTGGTCGCCCTTATTGAGCTTGCCATTGCGCTCAACCTATGCATACCTTACTACACCGGCACGGAGTTGCCCTTTGTGGGTCCCATATTGATTTCGACAATACAGCTCGGCGCTACAGTGGACTACGCTATACTGCTCACCACCCGCTACAAGCAAAGGCGCCTCGAGGGGCTCGACAAAAAACAGGCCATAAATCACGCAGTCTCATCGAGCGCGCAAAGCATAATCGTCAGCAGCCTAAGCTTCTTCGCGGCAACCTTCGGCGTGGGTCTGTATTCTGATATCGATATAGTGTCCTCCATGTGTCTGCTCATTGCAAGAGGCTCGCTGCTCTCGGCTGTGGTGGTTATGTTCCTTCTGCCTGCGGTGCTGGCGCTGCTCGACAAAGCGATCATCAAAACCACACTTGACATGCGCCGCCTTAAATAAGTTCATATTTGAAGTATATCTTAAAGCCCGCAGTATTGCTTTGGCATGCCCGCGGGCTTATAATATATTTTGAGGATATTTGCATTTCAGAATGAACGAAACAGAAAGGAAAAGTATGCTAAGACTGCTTAAAAATCTCGGCAGGAAGGAATGGCTGCTGGTGCTTTTGAGCGTGGCGCTGATACTCTGTCAGGTTTGGCTCGAGCTCACCATGCCCGATTACATGGCCACAATTACCCGCCTCGTGCAGACTCCGGGCAGCCGTATGAGCGAAATATGGTCATCAGGCGGCATGATGCTCTTGTGCGCCTTCGGCAGCCTCGTCGCCTCCGCCGCAACCGCCGTATGCTCCTCCCGCATAGCCACGAGCTTCGGCTATACTCTGAGGCGCAGGCTCTTTACTCAGGTGCAGGCGTTCTCCATGGGCGAGATAGGCCGCTTCTCCACCGCAAGCCTTATAACGCGCTCTACAAATGATGTGACGCAGGTACAGTTCACAATCGTTATGGGCATGCAGTCTATCATACGCGCGCCCATAATGGCGGTGTGGGCAATCAGCAAAATCTCCACCAAGCAATGGGAGTGGATGCTTTCGACAGGCGCCGCAATAGCGCTCTTGCTGGTGATAGTGCTCGTTGGCATATTAGTGGCCTTGCCGAAATTCAAAAAGCTGCAGGCGCTCACTGACAACGTAAACCGCATCACGCGCGAAAATCTTACCGGCCTGAGCGTGGTCAGAGCCTATAACGCCGAGGGCTACCAGCAGCAGAAGTTCGACAACGCAAACGATGAGCTCACTCGCACTCAGCTCTTTGCCCAGCGCACAATGGCGTTTCTCATGCCGGGCATACAGCTTGTAATGAGCGGGCTGGGACTTGCCATATACTGGATAGGTGCGGTGCTGATAAATAAAAGCGCTATGGCCGAAAGGATAAACCTGTTCTCAGAAATGATGGTGTTCAGCCAGTACGCCATTATGGTCGTAATGGCGTTTATGATGCTGGTCGCAATTTTCATTATGCTGCCCAGAGCGCTAGTCGCGGCGAAGCGCATAAACGAGGTGCTCGATGTGACGCCATCGGTACGCGACGGCTCAAAGACGGAGGGCATCTCCGGCAGGGAGGGCGAAATCGTATTTGACCGCGTTTCCTTCAGCTACCCGGACGCCGAGGAAAAGGTGATAGAGGACATAAGCTTTACCGCGAAGAAGGGCGAAACGCTCGCCATCATAGGCTCGACAGGCTGCGGCAAAAGCACAGTGATAAACCTGATTCCGCGCTTCTACGACGCTACTGACGGTAAAGTGCTTGTGGACGGAGTGGACGTAAAGGAATACGAACAAAAGGCGCTCAGAAACAAAATCGGCTATATCAGCCAGCGAGCTACGCTGTTTGGCGGCACGGTAACGGACAACATCGCCTTTGGCGACAATGGCAGGGGCGCACTCGGCGCCGAAGAGGTTTCTTCCGCTGCCGACACCGCTCAAGCCTCAGAGTTTATCACAACCATGGAAAACGGCTTCGACAGCAGCATAGCACAAAACGGCGCAAACCTCTCAGGCGGTCAGAAGCAAAGGATTTCAATCGCCCGCGCTATCGCCAGAAAACCCGAAATACTCATATTTGACGACTCCTTCTCCGCACTCGACTACAAAACCGACAAGGCGCTCAGAAAGGCGCTCGACAGGGACTGCGCCGATTCCACCCGCGTCATAGTCGCCCAGCGCATAGGCACAATACGCGATGCGGATCAGATCATAGTTCTGGATGAAGGCAAAATCGTGGGCAAGGGCAGGCATGATGAACTCATGCAAAGCTGCGCCGTGTATCAGCAGATTGCCTTGAGCCAGCTTTCAAAGGAGGAATTGGCATGAGCGAAAAGCGCTATACTACGCGGCCGGCAAGACACGGAAGGGGCGCAGGACGCTTTACGCGTGAAAAGCCGCGCGACCTCGTGGGCACATGGAAAAAGCTACTGAAATACTGCGGCAAATTCAAGATAAAGATTATAATCGCACTCATTTGCGCCGCCATTGCCACCATGCTGACTCTGGCAGGCCCCGACAGGCTCAAGGACATGACCAACGAGGTCACAAAAGGCGTTCCCCCAAGAACCGAAAAGCTGACCGAGGTTTTTGAGACGATGGGAGCGGGAACGTCCGGCGAGATAGGTCAAGCGCAGCTCACGCCCGAGAGCCTCGAGCTGATTCCCGAGGGCGCGATAGCACAGAACCTGCTGGATATAACCGTAGACGGCGTAAGCATAAGCGCGATGGATCAGGAAAGCATGATTCGTGTGCTTGCGAGTGCTCAGGCGTCCGGGGACAGCGCCGCGACCTTGAGACTGCTTGACAAGCTCCCGGATTCCGTACAGCAGCTTGTGAAGCCATCAATAGACATGAACGCGGTCAGGAACATAGCGCTTGTGCTCATCGGCTTTTATCTGATGGGTCTGATACTGCACGCCGCGCAGGGCCTTATAATGGCGGAGGTGACGCAGAAGACCTCGCGCTCCTTCAGAAGAGATATATCGCTTAAGATAAACCGTCTGCCTATGTGGTTTTACAACAAGACCACGACCGGCGACGTGCTTAGCCGCGTTACAAACGACGTAGATACGATAGGTCAAAGCTTGAACTCAAGCATAGGCACGCTGATAACCGCCGTCATAATGCTGTTTGGCAGCCTTATCATGATGCTTATCACAAACGCCGTAATGACCGCCACAGCGATAGGCGCAAGCCTTATCGGCTTTATGATAATGAGCACCATAGCGGGGCGAAGCCAGAAGTACTTCGAGCGCCAGCAGAAAAACCTCGGCGTATTGAACGGGCACATCGAAGAAATGTATTCCGGCCACACCGTGGTTAAGGCCTACAACGCGGAAGATAAGACACTTGCCACCTTTGATCGGATGAACGGTGCGCTCAAGCAAAGCGGCTTCAGGGCGCAGAGCATGGCGGGCCTAATGATGCCCATAATGGGCTTTATAGGCAACCTCGGCTACGTTGCTGTGTGCGTGGTCGGCGGTGCGCTCGCGATGAAGAACAAAATTGATTTCGGCGTAATAGTCGCCTTCATGATGTACGTAAGATACTTTACCCAGCCATTGAGCCAGATAGCGCAGTCGGTACAGTCGCTGCAAAGCGCGGCCGCGGCGGGGGAAAGGGTGTTTGATTTCCTCGAGGCGGAGGAGATGCCTGCCGAGGAAGGCAAGCTTTCAGACATGGGCAGCGTAAAGGGCGAGGTGCGCTTCGACCACGTGCGCTTCGGCTATGAGGACTCGGACAAGATAGTAATCCACGATTTTTCAGCCGTTGCAAAGCCTGGGCAAAAGGTCGCCATAGTCGGCCCCACGGGCGCCGGCAAGACCACGATGGTCAACCTGCTGATGCGCTTCCACGAATTGAAGGATGGGCATATACTGATTGACGGCATGCCCACTTCGGACATCAGGCGCGAGGCCGTGCACGAGCAATTCTGCATGGTGCTTCAGGATACGTGGCTGTTTGAAGGCACAGTGCGCGAAAACCTTGTGTACAATACTCCGAACGTCTCGGAAGAGCAAATAAAAAGCGCATGCAGAGCCGTGGGTCTGCACCACTTCATTAAGACGCTGCCTCAGGGCTACGATACCGTGCTAAGCGACAGCGTGAGCCTTTCCGCAGGCCAAAAGCAGCAGCTTACGATTGCGCGCGCGATGATAGCGGACAAGCCCATGCTTATACTGGACGAGGCCACGTCATCTGTCGATACCCGCACGGAGCAGCGCATACAAAGCGCGATGGATAAGCTTATGGAAAACCGCACCTCGTTCATTATCGCGCACAGACTGTCCACAATAAGGGACGCCGACCTCATACTTGTAATGAACCACGGCGACATAGTCGAAAGCGGCACGCACGAAGCGCTGCTTGCCCAAAACGGCTTTTACGCCGAACTGTACAACAGCCAGTTTGAGGAAGCAGGCTGAGAAAATAGCTCGAATGTCCTTCCAAAAAGACCTCCGCTAAGGGGGTCTTTTTGGGTATTATATGCGCCGGTGTTGACTAATTGCACCCATTTGTGGTATACTGATGAAGAGATACTGAACAATAACTCTTCACATCGAAAAGGAGCTTGACACAGGCATGAACCACGCGGAGTACAGCAGCACCTCAAAGCTGCTTGCTGTAAAGCTTGTACACTTTGCACTGAATATCGCTCTGTTTTATATAGCGTTTCTGCTGTTCAGATATGAAGGGCTGCCTCAGGCGAAGGAGGCAGGCTTCCGTTACAATTACTATGTGACTGCGGGTTACGGCGTGCTCCTATTGCTCTTTGCAAGAACGTACAACTCCTATCTGTACGGCTACAGCCGCGTCTGGAGCCTTATTTCCGCGCAGTTTCTGACTCAATTGATTAGCGTCGCCATAGTATATGTGATCGTGTGCGTGAGCTGGAACCATTTAAGAAACCCGCTCGCGTTTGTATGCATGCTCGCGGGCGACCTTTTGCTCGACATCGTCTGGTCTTACCTAGGCACGCTCTATTACACGAAGCTCAATCCTGCCCGCAGCACTATACTGGTCTACCGCAATTCGCTTGACAGAAAACGCTTCGGCTCAATCACGGGCAAGCCTGCCGAGCGCATGTACAAAATCACCAGAGAGCTCAAATATGACGGCAGCTTTGACGACCTGCGTCCTCAGCTCGATGCTTACGAGGCCGTGTTCGTTGCGGGAGTCAACTCCGTCTGCCGCAACGGCATACTCAAATACTGCAAGGAGCGCGGCATTCCCGGTTTCTTTTTGCCGCATATAGGCGACGTGATAATGCAGGAGGCAAAGCACATACAGTCCTTTGATTCTCCTGTGCTGTTTGTAAACCGAAAGACGCTTACGCCCGAGTATGCTCTGGCAAAGCGCCTGTTTGACATTATCGCTTCTGCGCTGGGACTTATAGTGGCTTCGCCCGTAATGCTCTTGACGGCGCTGGCAATTAAGCTCTACGACAAGGGACCCGTGATATACAGACAGGTTCGCCTGACCAAGGGCGCGCGTGAGTTTGAAATGCTCAAATTCCGCTCTATGCGCGTGGACGCTGAGAAGGACGGCGTGGCGCGCTTAAGCTCGGGCGACAGCGACAGGCGCATAACGCCCGTAGGGAGGTTAGCGCGCAGACTCAGAATTGACGAGTTGCCCCAACTGTTCAACATCTTAAAGGGCGACATGTCGGTCGTGGGACCAAGACCCGAGCGACCGGAGATCGCCGAGCAGTACTATAAAACCATGCCGGACTTTAAGCTGCGCCTTCAGGTCAAGGCGGGGCTGACGGGCTACGCCCAGATCTACGGCAAGTACAACACAGACCCATACGAGAAGCTTGAGTTCGATCTGCTCTACATAAACCGCATGAGCGCGCTTACAGATCTCAGGTTGACCTTTGCTACGGTAGGCCTGCTGTTCACCAAGAGCAGCACCGAGGGCATAGAGGAAGGGCACGTGACCGCGCTCAACCCGGAGAAGGACATAGAGGAGGACGACAAATGACTTATTTGCCGCGCGTCGTCGTGCTCCTATCCGCCTACAACGGCGAAAAATACATTGCTCAGCAGCTCGAAAGCCTGTTCGGGCAGGAATGCAGCGCCCAAATTGACATAATTGTCAGAGACGACGGCTCAAGCGACAATACCGTTAGCATCGTCCAAAGCCTTATGCAAGAGCACCCTAATCTGCACCTTACAGAGGGCAAAAACATGGGTCTTGTGGGCAGCTTTTTTGAATTGCTAAAGGACGCCGTGGAGCAAGGCTACGATTATTACAGCTTTTGTGATCAGGACGACTATTGGCAAAGCGATAAGATGCAAACGGCGATAGACGCGCTTTCCGCCTTCAAAGAGCCTGCAATGTACGCCTCGTGCTCGCTTCTGGCGGACGAAAGCCTTGCGCCCATGGGGCGGACTACCCAGACGCAAAAGCACCCCATAACGTTTTACAACAGCGCCATACAAAACTTCTGTCCCGGACACAATCAGGTGCTGAACCATCAAATGGCACTGAATGCGGTAAACCATACGCGCGTTTCGCATGAGATTTACTCTCACGACCTTTGGATAACCAATATCGCGGCGACCTCGGGCAAGATAATCTTTGACAACGCGCCTCACGCGCTCTACCGCCAGCACACAAACAATCAGCTCAGCTACGGCAAAACCAAGCTCGGCTGGATAAAGAACCACTTAAAACGCCTTAAAAGTGACGAAAGCAGAAAGATGGCGGTGCAGCTGAGGTATTTCGGCGAAACCTGCCGTTCGCTGTTAAACGACGAGCAACAGCGCGAGCTCAAAGGTTTTTTTGAAAGCCAGAGCTCCTTCTTTGCGCGCCTGAAATATATAAGCCGCACAGGCTTCTACAGGCAGAAGCGCGTAGAGACGTTTTTATTCAAAATCATGTACCTGATAAAGCTTTACAACGTCTGATAATATGAACATAGCAAAAAGGTTTTGCTTTGTAATGCTGGACGGCATAAACCGTACGCCTTACATATACAAGTATATAAACGCCTGCGCTTTCGATTACGACATTATCCTTTGGGACAGAAGCGGCAGCAGTCCATCCGCCGGCGCAGTCAACTGTTATTATTACAAATCCGGCAAATTGACAGGCGGCAAAAAGGATTACGCCACAAAGCTGTTTGCATATATAGGCTTTGCAAGATACGCAAACCGCATTCTCAGACGCAACAGCTACGACGGCGTGTTCGTCTTTGCGGCAAACACC
>JAFPYA010000013.1 GCA_017412445.1 Clostridia bacterium | reverse complement strand
GCGCCTTGATGAACAGCTGCTCAAATGTCTCGCCCACCTTGCGCTCGCTCATCGTGTAGCCGGGACGCTCCACGTTTGTGGAGTCCGCGAGCAACAATTGCACGCCTTCGGCGCCCAGCGCCGCGAGCCGCTGAAAGTCGGTCGTCTCCCCCGCAACGGGCGTATAGTCGATTTTGAAGTCGCCCGTGTGCACTACCACGCCCACGGGCGGGTGTATGGCGAGCGCGCACGCGCCTGCGATAGAGTGGTTCACAGTAATGAACTCCACCCCGAAGCAGCCAGCGACTATCGTGTCGCCCGGCTCGACCTCGTGCATCTCGACGCTGTCGCTCATGCGATGCTCTTTGAACTTCAGGTCCATGAGCGCACAGGTCAGGCGCGTGGCGTATATGGGCGCATTTACCTCCTTGAGCACGTATGGCACCGCACCTATGTGGTCCTCGTGCCCGTGGGTGATGAAGAAGCCGCGCACGCGGTCGGCGTTTTCCTTGAGATATGTTATGTCAGGTATCACGAGATCGACGCCGGGCATGTTGTCGTGAGGGAACATTGAACCCACGTCCACCACGATTATGTCGTCGCCGTACTCGAATACGGTCATGTTTTTGCCTATTTCGCCCAATCCGCCCAGAGGTATCACCCTGAGCGCGCCATCATGAATTGCTCTTTCGTTTTTCTTCTTGGACATTATTTCCTCCTTTTTTTCAGATGAAAGGGTCACCGTCTATATACAACCTTCGGCATGACAGCCACGAAGGTCAAATTACTGTGTTCAGTATATCATTATATGCTTATGTTTGCTATCGCAAAGCATGATATGTGCGTTATTTTTTTATAAGCCTACGGTTTCTGCAAGTATGCGCTCCGCCGTAAGGCGCGAGGCGCGCCCGCTTTCGCATATGCCCAGCTGCTCGTGGTGACGCCTGAGCTTTTCCGTGTAGGCGTCTTCGTCAAACGCAAGTATGTTATGTTCGAGCCCGGCGTTGTCTGTGGACAGCGGGTAAGGCCAAGTGCTTATGTCGGTGTAGAAGCCGCGCTGGCGGTCGTAGGTATTCAAATCCGGGCAGTAGAGAAACACGGGCTTCCCCGTCAGCGACATATCCCACATGGACGATGAGTAGTCTGTTATTAGCGCGTCCGAAGCAAGGAGCAGCGGCTGCATGTCGTCGTAATCGCTTAAATCCATAAGGTCGCTAACGCCGCCCTTTACAAACACGTGACCGCGGAAGGCGATCGTCCAATCGCCGCCGAAGCGCCACTTGAGCGCGCGGGCGAGCCTTTCAATGTCGAGCCCGTGTTCGTCCGCAGCGAGGCTGTCGCGGTAGGTCGGCGCGTACAGCGCCAGATGCGTATCCGGTTTGAGCCCGATCGACGCGCGGATCTGCGATGTAATTTCGGCGCTCTGAGGGTTTATAAGCATGTCGTTTCTGGGCATGCCTATTTCCATTACCTCGCCGCGAAAGCCGAAGGAATCGCGTATGGTCTGTTCTGTGAATGCGTGGCTCGAGGACAGATAGAGCGTGGCGCCGCTGAGCTGCGTCTTTACGCTAAGGCGCTTAAGAAGGCCCATTTGTTCCTGACCGGCCACTTTTTTGTAGGCGCCGCCGCCGTGCCATGTGCGCAGCTGCACCTGCCCCCTGCGGCGGGGCAGCGTTGGCTTATAGTAGGTGTTCACGCAGACGACCTTAGCCGTAAGCGCGTATTTAATCGCCTGCCACGAACCGGCCTTGAGCACCTTTATGCCTCTATCCTCAAGGAAGCGGAACTTTTCGGGTTCGCGAAAGCTCCACGCGATTTCAAGCCTGCCGTCCGCGAGCCTTTGCAGCTCCTCGCTTATGTATCTGGGGTTGCAGGCATAGCGCTTTTCGCGGTAGCTTTGAAACAGCACCCGGTTTTTCCTGGTTTTCAGAAACGGCAGGCACAGGCGCAGCGCGCATCGGCTTAAAAACGCAATCACAAGTCGCACTGCCTCGTTCACGCCCGCGCCTCCCATTTATTTCAAAAGTCTTACAATTATATTATACTCTTTGTTACAGTAAAAATCAACAGCCAAATTTGAACAGCTAAGAGTATTTTGCGTTCAACCTGCTTACAAATTCAAAGCCTTTGCCTAGCTCCTCATATGCGTTTTGCCACGTCTCCTGCTCGGCCAGAAGGTATTTTACGCCGCTGCCCGCGCAGGCTTCGGCGGCGCGCTCAAAGTCGATTACCCCCTCGCCCACGGCGCAGAGGTCGCCGTTTGCGTCCCTGTCCTTGAAGTGCACGATATCTATTCTGCCCGTATAAAGCTTTATCAGCTTAGGGAGGTTCTCGCCCGCGTCGTGCGCCTGGCATAAATCGAGCGTGAGCCTTAAGCGGGGTCTTGCAGCCATCACGGTATTGAGAACGGTTTCAAAGTCCGCCTTCAGGGGATGAAACGACAGCGTTATGCCCTGAGGACATATTTCTTCAAGCGCGTCCAGCTTTCTCAAAAACGCGTCAACACCCATGCTCTGAGCGCCGCTTACGCAGATGTCGCCGCCTTTCGTGCAGGCGCACAAGTCTATGTAAGCCTTTGGTTCTTCAAACACGAAAGGGCTTTTATCCTGAGTGCCGAGCGAATAAATACCGTGCGCGTCAAGCTGCCGCGCAACCTCTTCTCCCTCTATGCTTTTGTCTATCCATTGCAATTGCGCGTATCGGCAGCCGATTCTCACATAAAAATCGAGCACGGCGTTAAGCCCTTCCCTCGTCGTCATAAGCGGCTTAAAGCTCGATATTTGTATTCCTGTCTTCAATTAATCTCTTCTCCTCACGCTGTTTGAGTCTCGCAGAGTTCGAGCAACCCACCCTTTTTGCCGCGCTTAGGCGTTATAGGCGGCACGCTCAATATCCAACATTACGATACTATCAGTATATTATGATGCCTTCCAGCTGCAACAGCTTTTTCTTGTTATCAAGCCCTCCGGCATAGCCGCACAGGCCGCCATCGCTGCCCAGTACCCTGTGGCAGGGTATTATGATGGACAGAGGGTTTCGCCCCACCGCGCCGCCGACTGCCCTTGCAGAGGTGCCAAGCCGTGCGGCCAGACTACCGTAGCTTTCCGTTTGACCGTATGGGACAGTCAGCAACTCGTGCCAGACACGCTGTTGAAATGGAGTGCCTTTGGGGCAAAGCGACAGTTCCGACGGATCGGGTCGCAAAGAAGCGAAATAGCGGTCAAGCCAGTTTCTTGCGCGGCGCAAAACCACCGTCTCTTTCTCATTACCCTCTCCGGCAAGATGGATTTCTGCGTATCTCTGTCCTTCTATCACAAGCGCGGTCAGTGCATCG
>JAFPYA010000176.1 GCA_017412445.1 Clostridia bacterium | reverse complement strand
TCGCGGTTACGGGACGGCCGTTTCTGATATCGCGGCCGCTGAGCGTCTGTACATTATCCATGCGGGGTTTTACAGCGCTACCGAGCTCCTTTTTGAGCTCCATGGCGATCGACTTGGAAATCACAAGGCCGTGTTTCTTGCGAACGAATTCTATTATCGCATCGTCAAAAGCGGAGCTTCCGGTTTTCGTATGGCGGTTTAGCACTATGCCGTAGGCGCTTATTACGCAGACTTCGGTCACATTCGAGCCTATGCTGACTATCAACTGTGCCTCGGACTTGTCTATGTGACGCTTCATGTTTACGGCTGCCGCTACGGGAGCCTTTACGACCATTATGCGCTTTGCACCGGTCAGCTGCGCGGCGCTTACGAGCGCGGCGCGTTCAACACGCGTGGCGCCGTCCGGCACAGTCAGAACGAGACGGCTCTTTTCAAGCGATTTGCGCTTGCTGCTCGCTTTTTCTATCGCACTTAAAAGAAGTATCGCCGCAAGCTCGCTGTCTGCGACGCCGCCATAAGAGATGGGGGAGATGAGCATTGCGTCATCCCCAGTGCGGCCGTCCATGTGTCTGGCCTCATCGCCCGTGGCATAGACCTCGGTCGGACGCGCGGAATCCACAAGCACAGCGCTGGCACAACTGTAAACGACGGCCTTCTCATCGGTGAGTATATATGTGTTTGTACTGCCCATATCGGCAGCTATATTGCCTATAAACGAAATTGCGGGCATTATGACCTCCGCCTATATTAGTTTTTTGAGCATGTCCGAAAACAGTTCGGACGGAAAGCCGACAATGTTATCATATGAGCCTGTGTATTTTTTCACAAACTTTGCGGCGCCACCCTGTATGGCATAGCTACCGGCCTTGTCCATCGGCTCGCCTGTTTCCACATACTCATCAATTTCATTTTTGCTCATTTCTCTGAATTCGACATATGTGGTTTCCGAAGAAACAAGCTTCTGCTCTGAGAGCGTGTTTATAAGGCATATGCCTGTTGTGACCTCGTGCATCCTGCCGCTCAGCATTTTTAGCATTTGAACGGCATCGGCCTTGTCTTTGGGCTTTCCGAGCGTCTCTCCGTCCAGACCAACCAAAGTATCTGCAGCGATTATCAGCGCGTCTTTCTCTATTGCAGCAACGCTTACGGCCTTTCTTTCGGCAAGTTTGCGCACCTTCTCGCTAATCGTGCCCTGCACATCGTCCTCGGGCGCGTTAGACGAAATTACGATAAAGCTGTAGCCTAGCTTTGTAAGTATCTCTCTGCGCCTCGGCGAAGCGGAGGCCAGCACAAACCTCATAATTCCCTCACTGAGTGTATATAATTCTACTTATCTATTATACCACAAAAGCATCTGAAGTTACAATGATAAATGTGTTCATATAATGCAAATAAATTATGTAATGGCAAAATATTTGTGACAAGAGTACACATAAACGCATAACAAAAGAGAACCGCTCCCTTGAGTAAATTTCGGGAGCGGCTCTTGGTAAGGAAATATTTACGACACCAGATCTATCAGACTGTAGAATGCGGGTTTTGGGCTTAAGCTTTTATCAAAGAGCAGGGGGTATTTGTTGCTCAGCCAGCTGAGGTCGTCCGATACGCCCCAGGTGTGCACGGCAATTATGCTGTCAGAAAAGCTCAGAAATTCCTTCATAAGCGCTTCATACCTGCCGGCCTGCATCGTGAAGGCGCTGTCGTTCAGCGCGGAGACCTTTATGTCAAGCTCGCTTATACGGATTAGCAGCCCCCTGTCCGCGACCTTCTGAAGCGCATTGTGAACTGCAGTGATGCTGGGGGTGGTCATCTCATAATGGCACTGGAAGCCGTAGCCGTCTATTTTTCCCTCGGCTATGAGACGGTCGAGCAGCGCAAGTATGCCGCTAAGCTTCGGCTCGTAGGGAGTAGAGTAGTCATTATAGAATAACAACGTCCCTTCAGGAGCGTATTTGCGTGTAATCTCAAACGCGCGCTCCACAAAGTCGTCTCCGACCACCCTTGTCCAGTTTGAAACGCGCAGTTTTCCCGTGGAATCGTCTATTACCTCATTAGCGACGTCCCAGCTGACTATAAGTCCCGGATATGTTTCTGAAGTGTATTCCATTATCAGGCGGATGTAATTGTCGAGGCGCGCAAGCATTACTTCCCTTGAAACGAAGGGCTTAGCGGTGTCGTAGCCCTCGTGGAAAAAAGCCTCCGGCGTTTGAGAATGCCATACAAGCACATGGCCATGAACCTTGAGCCCGTGTGTGAAGCAATAGTCGAGCATAGGCTTTGCAGAGTCAAATTTGACGGCGACAGCGGTGTCGTCTGCTTTCGCCTTTTCCGCGCTCGCAGGCAAATCTATTACATAATCGGGCTTAAGCTCGTTGCCGCAGGTGAATATATTGAACTGGGAGACGTAAAAATCCCTACGCACAGTATTGAGGGCTTCGAGTTGAGTGACCGCGCAGCCGAAATCAAAGTAAGGGGAATACTTTTCGGCGAGACGTGGCAGCGTCATATCATAGGACAGCGCTTCACCCTTCACGTGGAAGTTTCTGATGGCAAAGGAAAGCTCGCCGTTGCCAACCGTTTCTACGTACAGTATATATTGGTCAAAGTCCCCGAAGGTATACGTGCAGTTCAGCGAAATCCATTCGCCCTTGACGACCTTGCCGCGTACAAGATTTTCATAAGTTTCCCTTCTGTCCTTTGTGTGCGCAACGCTGATCATGAGCTCGGCGCTGTCGAGGCTGTCCTGCATCACATCCACGCTGATTTCGTATTTTGAACCGGGAACCAGTTCAAAATATCTGCCCGGTGAGTTCCAACTGCTTGTCCTTCCGCTTACCAGCAACGCGCCGTCAATTGCCTCGATCTGGGCGCCGCGGCCGAACCAGCCGTCCGTTCCGTCAGTGAAGTCAGATGTGTAATCAAGCTCATTGCCCTCAGCCCATGTAAAAGCAGAGATGAAGCATAGGGCAAGCAGCAGACAGATCGTTTTACGCATGATTTGTCCTCCTTAATGGGTTTTGATCCATACGCGCATCTCACCTTTGCCGCGATTGTTCCAGCTGTAATAGGGCACGAAGCGCGCGGTAAAATCCTCATATATTGGTTCACGGTTTGAAGCGTATAATTCGTATTCGTCCCAGCCTTCAAGGCTTATGCGCTTTGCCGGGCAGGAGATCTCGGTTATTCCGCCGAGCTTCTCCTTGTCATATACTGCAGTGAATTCGCTCTTGGGCGAGATGCTGATATTTGCGAGATTTGCACCGTTGTCGATTTCCTCAAGACAATACACCATGGGACCGCGCCTGATGGCGATGAGCCCTGCGTCCTGAGATACTCTGGGGTTGGCTCTTACCACATCTACTGGCATGTGAAGCTCGTAAACTATTTCATCACCATCTTTCAGTGCGCCGAGCGCAACGTAGCCGTTGTCCATCGTGCTTATGCGCTGCTCACCGTTCACCCTAAGCTCGTAGCTTCTTACCCAGGCAGGCAGACGTAAGTTGAGAGCAAAGCCATCAAAGCTGTGAGCGATTTTTATTCTGATTAAGCCGCTTTGAGGATAATCGGTTTCGCAGCTCAATGCCACGCGGCCGTTATCGAGCTTTAAGTCAAGGTCACAGCAGGTGTACAGATTCATATACAGCGAGTTTCCTTCGCTTGTAAATATGCAGGAGGGCAGGCTCGTAATCATGCGGGCAAGGTTTGGCGGACAGCAGGCACAGCCGAACCACTTTTGCCTTACGGGTTTTATGTGGCGTATGATCTGGCTCTTTTCGCTGCGCTCGGGAATGCACTCAAGCGGATTTACATAGAAAAACCGGTTGCCCTCGAGGTTCATGCCAGATATTGTGCCGTTGTAGAGCATAGTATCCATTATGTCGCCGTATTCACCCTTTGTTTCAAGGCGCAGCATGCTTTGTGCAAAGAAGAACATGGCAATGGATGCGCAGGTTTCGCCGTAAACTGTATCGTTAGGCAAGTCAAAATCGTAGGTGAACGCCTCGCCGAAGGCAGTTTGACCGACGGCACCGGTAATGTACATCTGCTTTCGGGTTATGTTGTTCCACATGCGCTTGCATGCGAGCTTGAGGCTTTCATCATTTGTTTCTCGTGCTACTTCAGCCATGCCTGTAAGCAGATATACCTGTCTTACGGCATGTCCCAGTGCATGCATTTGGCTTCTGACAGGCTCGGAGGCCTGATAGTAAGAGTTGCGCTCGTATACGCTATGCGCCCATGCGGGGGAGCCTCCTCGTAGCTTTGCTTCTTCGTCAAAGTAATGCCTTTGGCTGCCGCGCTCGTCTATGAAGTATTTTGCGAGATTCAAATGCTTTGGGTCGTGGGTGATGCCGTATAGCTTGACCAGCGCAAGCTCTATCTCTTCATGCCCGGGATAACCATGCTTTTTGTCCTCTGCGCTGCCGAAAGTCGCGTCTATCAGATCCACGTACTTGAGCATTATGTCGAGAAATTCTCGCTTGCCTGTGGCGTCAAAATAAGCTACAGCGGCCTCCAAAAGATGTCCGGCGCAGTAAAGCTCATGATTATCCCTGAGGTTCGTGAAGCGCTGGTCGATGTCGGTAAGCTGATAGTATGTGTCCAGATACCCGTCTTCCATTTGAGCCTTGCGCATTATCTCGACAACTTCGTCTATATTCTTTTCGGTTTCGGGGTCATCACGCCATAAAAGCATATAGCTTGCGGCCTCGAGCCACTTTGCCAGGTCGCTGTCCTGAAACACACATCCCGCATGCGGCGCATCCACGAGGTGCGCTGCAGCCTTGAAATTGCGTATGCAATAGCTTGGGTCAGCGTCGGGTATGCGGTCGTTGAGCGCTTCCCATTGATAGGGAATCATCTTATCCGCCACGCGATCCATCAGCGCCCTGATGAACGATGGATGCATGGTTACGTTTTTGGCTGTCACCTTCTGCATATTCGGTTAATCTCCTCATTGTGAAAGTTGAAATCAGTTAAGCACGTTTACGCCGTTAATGAATACATATTTGCTTACACAGTTGATTTCAAACGGGTCACCGTCGCATACGAATATGTCCGCGTCCTTGCCGACCTCAAGAGAACCTACTCGATCCGAGACGCCTGTATGCCGTGCGGGATTAATGGTAACAGCCTTGAGGGCGTCAAAGGGATCCATCCCTGCCTTTACCGCAAGCCCCGCGCAGATGGGCAGATACTTTTGAGGTATCACGGGTGAATCGGTGATTATCGACACGTGGCAACCTGCATTTGAAAGTACGCCCGGCGTAGTCCAGCTTTTGTCCTTGAGCTCAAACTTGGTCGCATGGCCAAGCGTAGGACCAACGGCCAACATATAGTTTTCCTTGGCCAACTCGTCGGCAATCAAATGCCCTTCGGTCACGTGCTCGAGCGTGAGCTTAAGGTTGAACTCTTTGGCTATGCGTATCGCGGTAAATATGTCGTTTGCCTGATGAGCGTGTGCTTTCAGCGGCAGCTCCCCTTTGATAACGGGTATTAGTGCCTCAAGCTTCATGTCGAAGGCAGGCTGCTTTTCGGGATTGTCCTTGTTCAGCTCCTTTTTGCAAGCGTATTCCTTGGCCTTGAAGAGCATTTCTCTAAGCCTCGCTGCGGTGGTCATTCGGCTGGAATTGGCCTTGTCTTTGTAACAGCGCTTGGGATTCTCGCCAAATGCACATTTCATGGCAGTGGGCTGTTTAATTATCATGTTGTCGATTCTTAAGCCATAGGGCTTAAATGCCGCGAACGTGCCGCCAAGCACATTTGCACTGCCGGGACCGATGTTCAACGTGGTAACGCCGGCTTCGCGCGCTTCAGTCAGCGCATAATCTCTCGGATTCAGCGCGTCTATGGCTCTTAGCTGGGGGGAATTGATGTCGCCGTATTCGTTATAATCCTGACCTTCGTAACCGATACCCCAGCCGTCAAGACCTATGTGGCCGTGACATTCAACAAAACCCGGAAATACGTTAAGACCCTTTACGTCGACGACTTCTTCGCCTTCGCAGCTGAGGTTATAGCCTATGCGCGAAATTTTGCCGCCTTGCACAAGTATATCGCCTTCATATGCCTCGCGGTTCACAGCGTCGTGTATGCAAGCATTCTTAATTATCATGTTAACCTCCTGAATACAGATATATCCGACCGCACTGAAGCGGCCGGATATGGCTTTGTCAGATTTCTGGTATGTTGATTTCGATTTCCTTGCCAAGCTCCGCGCTTTTACAGATGCCGTCTATGATGGCCTGATTGTACAGTATTTGTGACGAGGGGACGGGAGCCGAGCCGCCTTCGAGCACGGCGTCGAGGAAGCTGCGAATCTTTTTATAGAAAAGGCCTTCGCCGCTGTTTTTGAGTATCGGTATTTTTTCCTCCATCTGTACGCCAGCAAGGTCGTGATACAGCGTCATCTGGCCGCCGACTGTGCCGTTCCAGCAATCGGTGGATGGAATCCTTAGCGCGGCTTTTGTGCCCAAAATGACGGTGTCACCGGGGGTGTCAAGGTGCATTGCCCAGCTGATGCGGAAGTCGAGAATTATGTCGCCTTCAAGGCGTATGAAGCCGGCCGCAAAATCGTCTACGCTGAAGCGCGCCGCGTTCTCTTCGGCAGTATGGAACTTGTCTGGATATTGGTAAAGGGGATTTGTGCCAAAATAGGCGCTCTTATAGCCGGAAACTGTGAGGGGTTTGGGATAGCCCACGGCGTTAAGCACCATATCCAGTGAATAACAGCCTATGTCGCCCAATGCGCCTATGCCGCCAGTCTCCTTTTCGATGAAGGTACTGTTGGGAATGCCTCTGCGTCTGCCGCCGCCGGTTTGGATATAGTAAACCTTGCCCAGCGCACCGCTTTCGACTATTTTCTTTATGAGCTGCATGTTTATATCGCAGCGGGGCTGGAAGCCTATGGAGAGCAGCTTACCGCTACGCTTTTCGGCGCGGCAGACAGCTACAGCCTCATCAAGCGTCACGGTGAAGGGCTTTTCAAGCAGTACGTTCATGCCGTGGTCCAGAGCGTATATCGTGGGCGCTGCGTGCTGAGTGTTGTAAGTGCAAACGTCAACTACGTCCAAATCCTCTGCGTCGATCATTGCCTTGTGATCAGGATAAAAGCGTACGCCTTCGACGCCGTACCTGCGCATGAATTCTTCGGCCTTTCCGGGTATGAGATCCGCAGCGGCTACGAGATCCACATCATCCATTTGCTTGTAGCATTCGATATGGCTTTCGGCTATCCAGCCGCAGCCTACCAAACCCACCTTAACTCTGCGCGAGGATTGCTTTTTCTCAGTTTCAAACGCCTGAGTGAATTGACTTAATACTGCATCGCCCATAAAAATACCTCCTGAAAAAATATGAGCCGTAAAAGCTCTTTCTTTTACGACTCACATTATATCACAGGGCAAAACCTGTGTCAAAGAAAATTTACGATTTAGTAGCTCAGATATTTGTTGCTTACATAGCCTATGCAGTAGCCTGTGTCCACACGGCAAAATGAGCCGTTCGTGGCAAGCAGCGTAACGTTTGTGCCATTGTAGAGCACGCCAATCTTGGAGTACGAGGTGCCCGGGCCTGTGCGTATATTCACGTTGCCGGTTGTTACGGCGCGGCTGTAGAAGCGCACGAGCTGTCTGAATATGTAGGCATCTGACCAACTGCCGGGTGCAGTTACCTTGAGCCACTCGCCTGAGCTGGTATAGGCTGTGACGGACTGGCCGACGTTCATGGTGTAGAGCTGTGAATATGAGGTGGAAGGACCCGAGCGCACGCTGGCATAACCGTCGCTTGAGCGAATCACGCCGGTCTTGCCGCTGTAGTTGCTGATCGTTGCGCCGACGGTGATGAGGTTACGGTTTACGTAACCGATTCTGCCGGAGTTGTCTCTGCAGCGGTACCAGGAACCGTTCTGCTCAAACAGCCACAATTCGCCGCCTTGATATTCCTTTGCGATAATGGGGTAGTTCGTGCCGGGGCCCCAGCGCAGGTTGGCGTAGCCGTCGCTCGAATTTACATAGCCGTATTTATTCATGACGGTATCGCTATCGGTTCTGGATGGGTCGGAGTGGTAATTCGGATCGTAGTATGAAGAAGAACCGGCTGAGCCTGAGGAACCTGACGATCCAGACGAACCCGAAGAACTCGATGAGCCAGAAGAAATGAATCTTATGTATGCGCCGTACATATAGCCCTCGACGCCGGTGCGCAACACACGCACCTTATGCCAGGTGTTTCCCTTTTTGAGTATCAAAAGCGTATCGCCGTTGTTGGCGACGCCTGCGATGGGCTGACCCGCGCCAGCCACTTTGCGCACGTAAACGGTTCCGTCCTTCGTGGGA
>JAFPYA010000175.1 GCA_017412445.1 Clostridia bacterium | reverse complement strand
GCCGAACAGACAATCCACCCAAAGTGCCGGACGCGGCAGGCTGTCCAGCGCGTCCGTATCAGTTAGGGCGAACACCTTGCCCTCCGCCAGACGTCTGTTGGTAATGGTATCTGGATTTTTGGCCTCCGACGCGGTTATCACCGCGACGCGCGCGCCCTTTTCGGCCATCAAACGCGCCGCCGCGTAGCCGTCGCCGCCGTTGCCTCCGCCGGAAACGGCAAAAGCGCAGGTGCCGCCTGATGGCAGCATTTGCAGCGCAACCTCGCTGAGCCTTGCTGCAGCGCGCTCCATAAGCGCAAGAGAGCTTACGCCCTTGGCAAAATAAGCTCTCTCGCAGGCGCGCATTTCTTCGGAAGTGAAAACCGCCTTCATATCTCTCTCCGTTTAAGGTCAGGCACCGTATTCTATCTTGCCTCTGGCTTCCCTGTAGTAGGAGCTGCACAGAAGCTCGCGCTTGATTTCCACGTCGTTTGCGTCGTAGTAGACCCTGTATGCCACGGCCTTGTAGCCCGTGCGCGGCTCGGTTACCACGACCTCCTGGCCTACGGGCAACGCGGGATTGTATACTCTTTCCGGCTCATCCGGGCTTATCTTGCGGGTGGTCTGCGCCTCAATTTTAATGTACTGGCCGTCCGGCATCATTTCGCCGTATATCTCCACCAGCACGCGCTTGTCCTCCCTGAGGTAGGCCACGATGTAGAGCGTGCTGCCGGTGGTGTTTTCAAACTTCATGTCCTGACTGTTCCAGCTGACCGTAGCGTCCTTGCCCCTGTCCACGTAGGCCACGGGGCGCGAATGCTCGTGGCGCTCGACTATGGTGCAGTCAGCCTTCATCGCCGCGTTCCACAGCGTGGTGGAGACCTGGCACACGCCGCCGCCTATGTCCTGCCCAAGCTCGCCGTTTGTGTACACGCCGGCCAGCGTGTAGCCCTTCTTGGTGGTACGTTCACCTACAGTTTCGTTGAACGAGAACACCCCGCCCGGCTCGACCACCGTGCCGTTAATGGCCTTGCAGGCAAGGTTCAGGTTGATCAGGCGGTTGTTTGTGGAGGAGCTGGCGTTGGTCACAGCGCTGGTTATCATGCCGTAGGAGGACTGTATGTCGCTGAGCATGAGCGAAGGCTCGACCACCTCCACATTCACCTTCAGCAGCCCGCCGCCGCTTTCGAGAAGCGCGCAGGCCTCATTGTACAGCGCGTCCGCGTCTACGTAGGTGCCCGTTACGGCCTCCGAGAACTGGAACGTGCGCGTGCCGAAGTCGAAGCCGCTGACGCAGGCATCCTTCATCTCGAGCGTGTAAGCCTCGGCCACGCTGTCGGTGACCTGCCTGAGCTTTTCCGGATCGTACAGCGTGCGGCTGATGCTGAAGTTGATTTTGTTGCTGTTTACGGTCTTTATGGAGCGGTTTCTCTCCTCAAGGGAGCCGCTGCGGCCGTAGTTCCAGGCGCGGGTGATAACGTCCTCGTAGTCGCTCGTATAGCCCAGCTCCTCGGCGGTTATCAGAAAGCCGTCGTCGCCTATGTCGAAGCACAGACTGCTCTGGCGATATTTGTTTTCGACCCTGAGTTCAAAGGCGTCAAGCGCTTCCTCGAGGCCAAAGCCCTTCATTTCGTAGTTATCCACGCATACGCCCTCGTAGAAGCTGCGGTCGAGCGCCTTGTCGACCTCCTCGCTGAAGCTCCTGTAGCCGAGGTATTCCCTGAAGCCAAGCATCAATACAAAGGCAACGATCAGCCCGCACGCCGAGCTTACCGGCATCGCCCACCAGCAGTAGCCGCGCCTTTTGCCCTTCCTTGCAGCGCCGGACGCGCTTTTGCCCTTAGCCTGAGCTTTAGCGGCAGCCGTCTGGGCTTTGCCGCCGGAGGATTTCAATTTCTTTGCAGGCTTTAAGCCGTTTTCGGGCTTGTCGTGCTTCGCGGCTTTATCGATATTTTGGGCTTGTTCGTCCTTTTTATGTGCCTTCTTTGGCTTTTGAACAGAGAAAATATCCTCCGACGAGGCCGTATCCGTCGCAGTCTGTTTTTTGGTTTTCGCGCCCGATTTGGCCTTGTCCTTATTTGTTTTGGTCTTTTTCGGTTCAGGTGTTTCCTCCGGAATCGCCTTTGACGTTACGGGCGCGTCGGTTTCGTTGTTCATTTCAGTTTGCATTTATATTCTCCGCAATTTGTTTGTGATTTGATTTGTCGGGCAGCACGCTGTACAGCGTCACCGTAGCCAGCACAATGCCGCAGCCTATCAGCCCCACCGTGTCCGGGCGCTCGCCCACGAACAGGAACACCCAGACGGGATTGAGCACCGGCTCGAGGTTTTCGAGTATCGCCGCGGTTATGGGCGAGGCGATTCTTAATCCCAGCCCCAGCAGCAAATAGCCCATGCCCAGCGACACGCCCATGAGCAGTATCATCAGCCAGTCGCAGAACACATCACTTTCAAAGCCGAAGCGCACGTTTGGGTCAAACAGCAGACTCACAGCAAACATCGCCGAAAAGCAGTTGCCCAGATACGTGTACCCCACGCTGTCCACGCCCTTGAATCTGCCCGCTATAAACACAAACGCGTATGTAAGCCCGCTGAGCAGGCCGATTATGTTGCCTATTGCGGCGTAAGGCAGCTTTTCTCCGCCCACATTTCCGCCCAGGCAGCACAGCGCGACGCCCACAAGGAGCAGGGGCACCGCGATCAGCTGCTTGACCCCCGGTTTTATCTTAAACACAATCAGGTCTATGAGCACCACGTACACGGGCATTGAGTACTGCAATACTATCGCGTTTGCCGAGGTGGTCATGGTGAGCGCCAGCATGTACAGAAGGCTGGTCACGCTTACGCCCAAAGCGCCTATCACCGTGCCTTTGGTTATTTTTACCCTGAAGCTTTTGCGGTACAGGGCAAAAATCAATACTGCCACCACTGCTCTGACGCCCGTCTTCGTAATTCCGTTCCATGCCAGGTTTTTGCCCAGCACGCCCGAGAAGCTCCAGCACACGGCCGAGGCAGCCACGAGCAGCGAGCCCTTTAATCCGTTACGCATCTACCCTGTTGAGCCTCTCTCCCTTAAGAAACGCCCTGAGATTGTCCGCCGATATGTCCATGAGCCTGACCCTCGCCTCGTAGGGCGCCCAGCCTATGTGAGGCGTGAGCATCACGTTGGGCGCGCTCAAAAGCGGATTGTCCGCGCTTATGGGCTCGCGGCTGACCACGTCCGCGCAGTACAGGCCGAGCCTGCCGCTGGAAAGTGCCTGGCTTACGGCTTCCTCGTCCACCAGCGCGCCGCGCGCGGTGTTTATGAGCCACGCACCCTTCTTCATGCGGGCAAGGGACGAAGCGTTAATCATGCCCGCGTTGTCGGGCTTAAGAGGACAGTTGAGCGAAATGATGTCGCTTTGCTCTATGATTTCGTCAAGCACATTCTTTCCGCAGCGGGAGGGCGAGTAGGCGGTGACGGTCATGCCAAAAACCTCGGCCATCTCCTTAACGCGGGAGCCGATCCTGCCCGCGCCGATTATGCCGAGCTTTTTGCCCCTGAGCTCGGTTAATGGATAATCCCAGAAGCAAAAGTCCTTGCTCGCCGCCCACCTGCCGCCAAGGCACGCGCGGCTGTGCTCGCCCACGTGCAGCGCACCCTCGAGTATGAAAGCCATGACGAGCTGCGCCACGCTGTCCGTGGAATAGGCGGGCACGTTGCTTACGGCTACGCCTCTTTCCTTTGCCGCCTTAACATCTATGTTGTTAAAGCCGGTCGCAAGCTCGCCGATATATCTGAGCTTGGGCAGGGCAAATATGATTTCGCGCGTGAGGCTGCATTTGTTTGTCAATACGGCCTCGCTATCCTTACATCTTTCGATTATTTCCTCCGGGCGCGTGCGCTCCCAAACCGTGAGATTACCCAGTTTCTCTATCTTTTCCCAGCTGATGTCGCCCGGATTTGCGGCAAATCCGTCCAGAACCGTAATATTTACAGACATAATTCCAACCTCATCAATGCGATTATACAAACTTCACCATTCTTATTATAGCACAGCCAATGAATATATCAAAGCGTCCAACTATTACATTTAATGTATTTTTTTGTGATGCTATGAGCACATGGGCGGTTAGGTTATTTACACATGACAAAACAATCACAAATTCCAAAACTTATGTTCATAGATTTGCTT
>JAFPYA010000174.1 GCA_017412445.1 Clostridia bacterium | reverse complement strand
GGCCTTGTAGTTTTTGACCCTTGCCACCATCGCGGCTTCGTTTTCAATGCTCTGTGCGCCGTATATAAAGCTTAGTCCGCCTTCCTTGGCAAGCGCTATTGCCAGCTTGTCGTCGGAAACGGACTGCATTATCGCGGACACGAGAGGAATGTTGAGCGTGATGGCGGGCTCTTCAACGCCGGGGCGGTACTTGGTCAAGGGGGTTTTCAGCGAAACGTTGGCAGGGATGGTGTCCCTGTCCGTGTAGCCGGGAATAAGCAGATATTCATTGAACGTGTGACAGGGTTCGTTGTAGAAATGCGCCATTTCATTAGCCTCCCCATGTACATTTTGAAAATAATACTAAACGCCACAAAATTTGTCAACCGCGTGAACGTAATAAAACAATAAATTAAACTTGCACCGCCAAAACTTTATATTTAATGCGGTTGACATAACGCTGTGATTGTGCTATGCTTTGAGCGGCAATGAGGGAAAGAGTACCGAAAAACCGACTTTACAGAGATACGCCGGCAGGTGAAAGGCGGAAAAGCGGCTTTCGGGAATACGCTCCCGAGCCGGGCGGGGGAAATGACAGTAGTCCGTCCCGGGTGCGCCCGTTAAAGCGCTCACGAGGCTTGCGCAGGCTTCTATCCGCCCGCGCAAACGAACGGAAGTGGTACAGCGTAAATCACGCCTTCCTTATAGGGAAGGCGTTTTGTTATGTATGGAGGCACAGCATGGAATTTTCTGACAGGTATTTCGCAAAACACATGGAGCCCATAAGCGGCAGTGCCATAAGGGACATATTCAAGCTTTTGGGCAAACCCGGCATGATTTCTTTTGCCGGAGGCAACCCGTCAAACGCGGCGCTCGAGCCTGAGGTAATAGCGCCCCTGGCGCAGGAGGTCATTTCCTCAATAGGCGCGCCCATACTTCAGTACGGCGCCACCGAGGGCTTTATTCCTTTAAGGGCCAGCACGCACAAATACCTGCTTGACAGCGGAGTGCCCTGCCAGGAAAGCGAGATTTTGCCCACCTCCGGTTCCACTCAGGGCATGGATCTTTTGCTCAAGGCGCTCATCGACCCCGGCGACGTTGTATTGGTCGAGGACCCAACCTTTCTTGGCGCGCTTCAGACGATCAAGACCTATCACGCCAAAATCGTGGCCGTGCCCTCGGACGAAAACGGCATACTGCCCGACGAGCTCGAAAAGGCGATGAAGGAATACAAGCCTAAGCTCGCCTACATCATACCCACCTTCCAGAATCCCACCGGAACGACGCTGAGCATCGAAAGGCGCAAGCGCGTGGCATATCTTGCGGCAAAGTACGGCGTGCTGGTGGCGGAGGACGATCCCTATCACGACCTGAGATACGAGGGCGAGACGCTGCCCACCATAAAGAGCTTCGACGAGGAGGGCTGGGTGATATACCTCGCCAGCTTCTCAAAGATAATTTCCCCCGGCATGCGCGTGGGCGCGATGGTCGTGTCCTTCCCGAGCCTCATGCGCAAGTGCGTTATTGGCAAGCAGTCGAGCGACCTCCATACCCCCCTGATCACTCAGGCCATCGTAGATGCCTACCTGCGAAAGGGGCTGCTGCCGGAGCACGTAAAGCGCATACTCGTGGGCTACAAAGAGCAGCTCAACGCCATGCTTGAGGGCTTCAGGGCTTTCCCCGAGGGCACAAAGCTTACCAAGCCCCAAGGCGGCCTGTTCGTATGGGCGGAATTGCCCCAGCGGGTGAACACCACCCTGCTGCTTGAAAAGGCGGTGAATAAGGGGGTTGCCTATGTGCCGGGCACCCATTTCTACGCCGAAGGCGGCCACCACAACACCATCCGCTTAAACTTCTCCAACAGCCCGGTTGACAAGATTTACGAGGGCATGGACAAGCTGGCTCAGGTAATAAACGAAAGCATGAAATAAAACCAATCAAAGGAGAACAACCCGATGAAAAACGCACTTGACATCCTGAAGGAGCGCGGCTTTATCGCGCAGACCACATATGAAGATGAGCTCAACAAGGCCTTCGAGCAAGGCCCCATAACCTTTTACACGGGCTTTGACCCCACCGCCGACAGTCTGCATATCGGCCACTACATCCCGATAATGGCAATGGCTCACCTGCAGAAGGCGGGTCACAAGCCCATCGCGCTCATGGGCGGCGGCACCGCCATGATAGGCGATC
>JAFPYA010000173.1 GCA_017412445.1 Clostridia bacterium | reverse complement strand
CGCCTCCCCCGACGGCGGCAACGTAACCATAGAGATTCCCTCGTGGACGCAGCCGGGCGGGCTTACTGTAGAGTGGCTGAAAAGCTTTCCGGGCTTTGAGCTCAAGGAATACGGGAGGGACGGCGCGCTGATAAATACCGTGGACGGCGCGGACTGTTTTCCTGCGTATATAACCTATTTGGATCTGAACAGCGAAACCGCAAAAATCGTAATCAGCGTGCCAAGCGGCACAAGGATAAGCGAGATAACGGTTTACTCCCGGGGCACATACGACGGCACACGTCAGAAATGGCTCAATCCCGCTGAAAAGGCCGACATAATGCTCATAGTCGCGCATCAGGACGACGAGGAATTGTGGTTTGGCGGCCTTCTGCCCTATTACGACAGCGTGCTCGGCAAAAACGTACAGGTGGTCTACATGACCGACTGCGGCCGTCCGCGCGTAAGGGAAGCGCTTAACGGCCTTTGGGTGATGGGCATGCGCACGCTGCCCGAGGTGATAGGCTTTGAGGATGATTACAGCACGGTTAAGGATTCCATCAAGCTGTGGGGCGGCGAATCCAGGATCGAATACGAGCTGGTTCGGGTGATACGCCTGTTCAAGCCGGAGGTCATCGTGACCCACGACATAAACGGTGAATACGGCCATCCCCAGCACAGACTCACCGCACAGATGATGGAGCGCGCGATTGCGGTCGCGGCCGACCCGGACAAGTATCCCGACCTCACGAAGCGCTACGGCGCGTGAGAGGTCAAAAAGCTGTATCTGCATCTGGGCGATACAAACGTTATCTACATGAACTGGGACGAGCCCTCCGAGGCGCTGGGCGGCAAAACGCCTCTTGAGGTGGCCTGTCTGGGTTACCTTGAGCATGTATCCCAGCAAAGCCGCTACAGCATGAGCCAGGGCAAAATTTTCGATTACACCAAGTATTCGTTGATATATTCCACCGTGGGCAATGATGTGCTCAAAAACGACTTTCTCGAAAACACGTCCGCGGCAGACTAAAAATACTGCGGAGCCGTACAGAATGCGGCTCCGCAGTATTTTTTCTGTTGTTACTGTATGTAGTCCACAATTATCAGCGCGTCCGGTACGGCGCGGCTGTCGCCGTCGGTCAAGGTGTCGCCCATGAAGTTGAGCGTGGAGGAGTTGCCTCCGTCGAGGTTGTAGGCGCGCTTGCAGCCAAGCGACTGCATAAACTCGGCCAGCTCCTTCATAGTGATGCCGACAGAAGAATTGCTGCGCCCGTCTATGTTCACAAAGCAATAGTGACCCGGCTCGAAGTAGCCTATCGCGGTGCGGGGGTGGAGATAAAGCAATTCCTTCCAGCTGTCGAACTCGGTTATGGCGTTGCCCTCGTCATCAAGCAGCGAGGGGCCGAAGCACCACGCCTGATATACGCCGTCCTCGAGCATTTCCTTAGTCCACTCGCCTTCTGCGAAGGTCTCCATCCTGCCGTCCCAATACAGCACGCAAATATCGTAGGGATAGGAATGCCGCCGGTATATGACGCCGTTGCGTATGACCACGCCGTTCTCCCTCGCGCCGTAGTAGTCGCCGTTGATGGCCGCAATCGCACCCGTGCGCTTGGCTATGGAGTACACGGATTCCGCGTAACCCTTGCCGTACATGTCGCGGGCGAGTATGCTCTGAAGCTGGCTTATATCCCTTATGTAAAAGTCGGTCACGTAGGCCGTGGACTTCCAAACGCCCGTATTGCCGGTGCAGTCTATGCGGCTGATGGTCATAGTAACGTTTAAGTTGCGGCTCACGTAAGTGCGCGTGGCGGAATTGGCTTTGCCTGTGGTTCTGGGCTTGTCGCTGTCGATGAACTTATCGGCAAACTTGTGGCTGAAATTGCCAAGCACGTCCTTTTCTTCCTCGGCCTCATCGGTTGCTTCGCTATCTTCCGTGCCGCCTGAGGAGAGCTTTGTGGCCTTAAACCTGTAAGCAGAGGCACCTTTCGATGAGGGCGCGCCGAGGTAAATATCGTTGTTGACTGCCGGCGCGGGCGCGGTCTTTTCGGCGCACTCGTCCTGCGTTGCGCTCAATGCCGAGACCGTGTTGACCAACAGTCTTGAAGCCCCGCGCTCCTCGCTCGAGGCGGTGACCGACTGATTTATAACAGCGCCCGTGGGGCGGGGATTGACCTTGCCTTCGGGCTTGCTCTCCTGGGGCAGTACATGATGAAACAGCGCAAACACCACGAGCGTTACGCCTATAAGCACGATATCTATTATCACAAGCAGCCAAACAGGCAGCAGCTTTTTGTTTTTCATCTGAAAATTCCTTTCAACAGGGTCACTTGTCGTTTTGAGCTTGTCTCGCCTTGGCCCGCAATTGCTTTATAACCAGTATGGCGTTTACAACAGAGCAGGCGCACAGCACGACCAGACCGACCTTGGTGATGTCGTTGTCGATAAAGAACATGGCACGATTTACATGGTCAAACACAAAAAGTATTATGTACACAAAAGACAGTATTATGCTTATGTGCGCAACTATATTTTTAAAACGCATTTAATCAAATGTCCTCCGGTTAAAAGAATACCTCGCTTATTTTATTATAGCATAAAGCACATGCATTGTCAAACAGGGCAGGGTTAAACCTCGAAGCTAATAAGCGCGTAAGCAGCACACTTGCTGCCCGCACAAAAACGCCCCAGGCGCGCTTGGGCGGGGTTTCTGCCGGTGTTACGGCATTGTTTATTTTATTAACGTCCCGACTTCGGTTTGTTATAAACTATTCATAAATTCTCGCATAAAGTTCGATTTGTTAATAAGATTTTGTAATTTATAATCTGTATAATTTTGTGTAATGAAAATTGGTCGTGTTTTGGAATTATTTCGGAATTGTTTCCGGAAATGATACGGGAGTAAAGCAGATGGCGGTATACGCGCACACCACTCAGGGCAGAGGCACTAAGTCCCTCAGCGCAAGACACGCTCAAAAGCGCACTATGAGCACCGCGCGCCTCGTCAAATGGCTGGTATTCATAGTGGTTTTCATATCCGCCTGCACTTATCTTTTGATAAACACCGCGCATTCGCTGTCCTGCAAAAAGCAATTGCAAAACAGCATCGCCTATCAAAGCCAGATAGAGCACCGCATAGACGCAGTAAGGTTTGAAATTCAAAGGGAGCTGCTGCCCGAAAACCTGATATACAACGCGCAGACCAAGCTGGGCATGATACGCGCCGCCGGCCTGCTCACAGCAAGCTCGATGCAATAAAGCGT
>JAFPYA010000172.1 GCA_017412445.1 Clostridia bacterium | reverse complement strand
CGATAAACAGCTTCCGCTCGTTGCTCTCGGGGCGGCTTCGGTATATAAGACCCTGCTTCTCCAGACGTTTCAGCAGAGGCGCGAGCGTGCCGGATTCCAGATGAATTATTTTTCCCAGATCGCCCTCTGTCATGTCGCCGTATTCCCACAGTATCATCATGACGATGTACTGCGTATATGTCAGCCCGAGCGGCTCAAGCGGCTCGCGGTAGCGGCGAACGATCTCCTTTGCGCAGGCATACAGCGGAAAGCACAGCTGGTTTTCCAATAGCAGGCCCTCTGAAACCGGTTTTAACGACTGCATCAGCCTCTCCTGTTCTCGGGCTTCACCCATACATGCCACTTGGGCGCCTTGGGCATGGGCTCGTGCCTGATCAGAGCCTTAATGACCCTGCGATGAGTAAAGCAGCAGCACAGCACGAGCGCGGCCGCGATGATTGCGATTATACCTCCGACGGACATTTTATCTCTCCTTTCATTTTTTTAGCAGCGGTATGAGCGTGGATACGATTATATAACTTCGCTTGGAGATGGCGCAAAGCCGCTTTGCTCATTGACAGAAAACCCGGCATATCTCCTTTTTGAGGTATGCCGGTAAATCCGTAATAATTACTTTTGCGCAGGCTCCCACTTGCAGCGAACCGGGGATACGATGCTGCCTTCCTTCTTCATTTCGGCAAATGCCTTGTCCACAACCTTGCGGTCAAGGCCGGTGAGCTCTGCCACCTTGCCGGCGTTTAGGGGCTCGCCTGCTTTCTTCATGGCCTCGAGGATGATATTTTTCTCGTCCATAGCTTGCTTCCTTTCTCAGATGCCGAGGAGCTCTGTCCAGAGCCTCACTTCTTCCTCGGTGCCATTGGCGCCAAGGCGCTTGCCTTCGTCCACGCATACGTTTGCGCCTACGATGCCCTTTATGTGGGCAGAGGCCTTCTCAACGCCGCTGATGCCGGAGGTGCAGAAGGGAATTATCTTCTTGCCGCTGAAGTCATACGCGTCAAGGAAGGTGTCCACGACGCTCGGCTCACGTCCCCACCAGATGGGGAAGCCCACAAACCCGGTGTCGTAATCGGCCATGTTCTCTACGCAGCCGCTAATCGCGGGGCGGCAGGCTTCGTCCGCCATTTCGAGATTGCTGCGGGAGGTCTTGACCGTGTAATCGAGGTCTTCCTTAGTGTAGGGCTTCTCGGGCTTTATCTCAAAGCAATCCGCTTTTTCGACCTTGGCCAGTTCTTCAGCGACCTTCGCGGTCACGCCACTTGCGGAAAAATAGGCCACCAGTACCTTGCTCATTTTTTCTGCCTCACTTTCGTAGTCGGGCGCGTTTCTTACAGCTGCCTAAGCAGCCAGTTCTGTACGCCGATGCACTCGATCATTTCCAGCTGACCCTGGCCCCAGTACATGTCCTCTTCCTCGTCCTGATAATACGCCTTCAGTATGTCGTAGGTGGTGTAGTCCTCACGGGCCGCCTCGGTAATCTCGGCGAGCCAGGCCAGACCTGCCCTGGATACTTCGAGGTCATACTTTATCCAATCTACGGGGTTTTTGTATACGGGGCCTTCCTTCTTGCTTTCAAGCTTGACTTCGCAGCCCAAATCGAGCAGACGGTCGATGCACTTGCTTACCCAGCCGCGCTCTTCCTCGGCGTGCTCGGCATACTTTTCGGCCAGCTTGGTGAAGCCCATGTTTGCAAAAATCCTGGACTGAAGCTGATGTCCGTCAGCCTGCTGTCCGAGATCGGTCACGATTTGCTGAAGTCCTGCGAGAACTTTTTCATTTGCCATAGTGTGGTCCTCCATCCGTAATATTTATTTGCGCGCTGTTAAATCGCGCGCGACCATGATATATATTTTACTCATCCGCCGCCCATAATCAAGGCAGGGATTTGAATAATCCTCAACTATTTGATGAAATGCAAAAATCCTCAATAATTATGTCAGAGCAAGTATTTTTTAAGCGGCTCGGGCATTGCGCCCTCTGCATACTCGGCGAACACCTCGGGCGGAGTATTTTCCATATTGAACGCGCACTCGGCATATATATAGGGCGCGGCAAAACAGTATACCTTGAGGTAGAAGTTTATATCCACAGGCAGATCAGGCAAGCTATGCTGCCTTAATATGTACGCGCGCAACACTCTGTAGGCGTTTTCGGACGATGCCCGCCAGTAGTTGTCCTGTCCGTGCGTATGGTTCAGCGCATTCCACATATAATCCTTATGCTCAACATAAAAGCGGCTGTTTTCAAGCGTAAGGTCGCGGTATGTGTAGCCGTTTTTTCCGAGCTTTTCCAAAAGCTCGTCAAACTTGGACTTGTGAATCCACAGTACGAGATCCGCCTTGTCCCGGAAGTGATTGTAGAACGTCTGCAAGGAAAGCCCGCTCTCCTCGACGATCTGCTGAACGGTGATTTTGTCTATCGTCTTCCGTTTGGATATCTCCAGCAGCGTTTCTGCAAAAATCTGCTTGGATGACCTCTTTCTCATATTTATATACCGCCTCATCGTAAATGCGCCCTATGTATGCTATTATAATACAAGTAAGATAAATGTTCAAGCGTCCGAGGCGCGCGGGCAAAGGGGAGCGTCGGCGTTTTCAAAGCCGCGTCCCTGTTGAAAAATGAAACTTAACATTTGAAGCGGGCAATTTGAGTTGTCCGCTGAGGACATATCTGCTATACTCACAGTAACAAACGAAGGGGAAAGGCCGCTTTTTACGCGGTCTGAGTCGGAAATATGACTGCCAGATTTGCTTTGATAGGAACGGGCTGGCGCGCCGGCTTCTTTTACAGGGCGGCAAAGCTGCTGCCGGAGAGGTTTGAGCTTACCGGCGTTTTGTGCCACAGCGAGCGCGGCAGAGCCGTTGCGGAGGAGTGGCACGCCCGCGTGTATGAAAATTTGGATAAAATAATGGCGGATAAGCCGGACTTCGTCGTCGCCTCTGTGCCGGGGAGCGCCGTAGCGGATTTGGCGCGCTTCTTTGCCGCGCACGACATGCCGGTGATGTTTGAAACCTACTGCTCGGAGTCGGTCGAGGCCATGACCGCGCTGTACCGCGAGGTCGGCGGCGCGCGCATACAGGTGGCGGAGCAGTACCCCTTCCAGCCCATGCACGCGGCGCGCATAAGCACCGCGCGCTCGGGCGTGCTGGGGAGGGTGTATCAGGCGCGGGCGTCGTTCATACAGAACTATCATGCCATCGCGGTGCTAAGGCGGCTTTTGAACATAGGCATGGAATTGCCCCTCGTGCGCGCCTACAAGCGCGAAGACAGGAGGGCCGCGGGACCGACGCGAGCGGGCCTGCCCACAGAGGACAGGCTTGAAAACGTCGCCGGGGAGATGTTCCTTCTGGACTACGGAGACGCTGCGGCTATAGGCGACTATGAATCCATGCAGCAGCGCTCGTGGATTCGCCATCCCGTTGTAATGGTGCGCGGGGAGCGGGGCGAGATATTGAACGATACGGTCACGTACCTGAAGGATATTCTTACGCCCATCACTTACACGCTTTTGAGGAGTCAGGCGGGCACCGACGGCAATCTTGAGGGGGACTATCTGCGCGGCATTCAGGGCAATGGGGAATGGATATACCGAAATCCCTACCTGCCCGCGCGCATGCTCGACGATGAAATCGCCGTCGCCGCCTGCATGGACTCAATGGCGGCTTACGCGCGCGGCGGCGAGGCGTTCTATCCGCTTGAGCAGGCGTTTCAGGATCACTACGTCTGCCTTCTGATAAAGGAGGCGGCAAATACGGGACGCGCGGTGCAGGCGGTGAAACAGCTTTGGCAGCGATAGGCCGCCGAATAGAAAAAGCCCCGGCAGGCTGAACCAATACAGCCGGACGGGGCCTGTTTTTATGTGTGCGGCCTTACATCGCCATGCCGTAGGCCATCATGGGGCTATAGCCCGCAATGTACATCTGAATCGCGCGGTCGATCTTCTGGGGCAGCTTGCCCTGCTTGAACATGCCTACGCCGCTGGTCACAGCGAGCGGCCACAACCCGAACATGCTGGTCGCCATCGCAAGCCCCTTCTTGAGCCATTCGCCCTTGCCGATTTCAACTATCACCGCGTTGTTCTGGCCGGGTATCAGGCGCACGGTGATCGCCTTGTCGAGGCCGAACCACTGGGT
>JAFPYA010000171.1 GCA_017412445.1 Clostridia bacterium | reverse complement strand
TCAAGCTTGTTGTCCTTGTAGTTGCCCATGCCAAAGCCCAGCACGGAGAGGAACACGCCGCTTTGCTTTTTGTCCTCAATCAGGTTCACAAGCTCACTTTCGCTGGTTATGCCAACGTTCAAATCGCCGTCCGTCATCATTATCACGCGGTTGTTGCCGCCCTTTATAAAGTGCTTTTCGGCGATTGCGTAAGCGGTCACGATGGCATCGCCGCCGTTTGTTGAGCCGTAAGCCTCGAGCGAATCCACTGCAGCCAGTATTTCAGCGCGCCTGGAAGCGTCCACGCCCTCAAGCAGCACGGTAAAGCTGCCTGAGTAGGTCACTACGGATACGGTGTCGCCTTCGCTGAGCGTGTCGCAAAGCAGGTGAAACGCGCGCTTTGCAAGGTCAAGTCTGTCGCTCCCGTCCATGGAGCCGCTCGTGTCTATCAAAAACACCAGATTGGATTTAGGCAGATTCTCGGTAGATATTTTCTGAGAGCCTATTCCTACAAACATCAGCGCGGCGTCCTCATTCCACGGGCATTTGCCAAGATACGCGTTTATCGCGGCGGGTTCGCCGTCCTCGGGCGCAAGGCCGTAATAGTTGAAGTAGTTGAGCATTTCCTCTACGCGTATGCCCGAAACTGAGGGCAGATACTGGCCGAGGAGCGCGCGCCTTACGGTGCTGTAGCTTGCGGTGTCAACGTCTGCGGCGAATGTTGAAAGGGGGGAAGTCAGTACGCTTTTAAAGCCGCTTTCGCTTATGTAGGAATACTCGTCTGTGTTCCAGTAATCGAAGTAGCCGCCCTCGGAGGGAGCAAACCATGCATCTTCTTCAAACGCTCCGTCGTACTCATAATATGACTGGGCGCTCGCCTCGGCCTTCGTCAACGGGTTTGGCTCAGGCGGCAAAGCTGTCGCGTTCACCGCGGGCGCTGCATCAGCGTCACGATTGGGAATATTGTCGCTATCGGCGATGACTGTGGCTACGTTCGTGGCACTGCTGTCCTTGCCTGAAACTGCCGCGGGGCTGTTGCCGAGACGCGGAAACACGCTGACCGCTATCGCTATTACCGCAAGCATGGCCACGGCGGGTACGGCGTAATTGATAAAAGGCTTGCGCTTTTTGCCGTTAAGCTTGTTCAGTGTATCGTTTATAAAGCCCTCGTCGGGCTTGATCTGTTCTATGGCCTTTGAATATCTGTTATCCTGCTTCATATTATAATTCACCTCCCAGCTCCTGCTTGAGCATTTCCCTTGCTCTGTTCAGCCACGTGCCCACGGTCGCGGGCTTGGCATCGAGCATATCGGCTATTTCGTTTATGGAATAACCCTCGTAGTAGTGCATATGAATGCACATGCGGTATTTTTTGGGCAGAGTACCTATCGCCCTGAGCACGTCTCGGCTTTCCTCATCGCAGGGCATTTCATCGTCCAAAGGCACGTGGTTTCTCACCCGCAGACTGCGCAGCACGTTTTTGCACTTGTTGGCGGTCACCTTCATAAGCCACGCCTTTTCTTTCTGAGCGTTTTCAAAGCTCGGCGCGCTTTTCATGTAGCTCATGAACGCCTCCTGCACTGCGTCCTGCGCCTCGGCGCGGCTGAGCAGGTATGAATACGCAAGGCGCACAAGATCCGTGCTGTAATTCATTACCGCCCTCGTGACGGATGCGCTCACAGATTCGTTTATGGTCATCCTTTCATCCTCCTTTCACTTATATAACACGCGGGGGAGAGGATATTTTTCAAGCTTTTTTGAATTAACCGGTTATTAATAAAAAATATTCACCGCGCGGGGCGGTGAATAAATGTGAGGATTATGAATTAATAGAACGCAATTTCGCTAATGCACACGTCTGCATACTTTTGTCCGGGATACGCGCCGCGAATCACAAATTTGAATGTGGAGCCGGTTACGGGCCAGGAGAACGAAACCGTCTGCGCGCTCCTTGTATCGTTAAGCTGATATATGCCCACATACGCGCCGTCGCAGTAGACAGCTATGTTGCTTACGCGGCTGTTGAGAAGCCAGTAATCGTTGCCGTTTCTGACCTTGTTATAGCCGTTGCAGATAGTAAAGCCGCTCACCTCTATGCTCGAGGAATACTGCACCTCGACCCACTGACCGAAGCTGTAATTGCTTTCACGCACGCACCAGCAGGTACTTTTGTCGCCGTCAAACGCCTTTTTACCGTCAACGGTGGGGGTGTTGCTTACGAGGTAGGAGCTCTGATTCACGAGCTTTATACCGGGCTTGGCCTTGCTCCAGTCGTCGTCCCAGTCGTAAGCGTTTTCGGAGTGTATGAGCTGAGTGTATACCGAGGAGACCCATGCGGCGGTGCCCTTGTAGTTTATCTGATACCATGTGATGCCGCGCTCGTCCACGGAGTTTTTGCCAAGATACGTCCAGGTGCTGCCCTTGTAGCCTACCGCGAGAATCTTGCTGTTTGTAAGGCTCGGCTGAGTGCGTATGTTGGTGTTGCCGCCGTTTACGTACACGGTGTCGCCTGAGGCATATTCGCCGGGATTGTCGCTGAGTGTGGTCAGCCTTGAGGAAACCCAGCCGCTTTGAGAATTATAAGATATATTGTACCAGTTTACGCCGCGGCTGTCCTTAAAAGTGTTGCCGAGATATGCGAAGTATTGCCCGCTGCTCACTGTGCCAAGCTGCGTGGCGGAGGTGGAGGGATAGCTTCTCACGGGAACACTTGCGCTGTTAATCCTTACAGTAGAGCCGTTAGAGGGCTGATATGAGGTGATGAAGCTCAGGCGCACTTCGGTGTTGCCGTTCAGCGTGCCGCTCGTGCTGCCGGAATACACGCTGGAGTAGGTGTAACCGTTTTTGGCCTTTATATCCCTGATTTCGTAGTATGAGCCGCGCATATGCTCGGCGTAATAGTCGCTCACGTCATCTGCGACCCTTGCGCCGTTAATGTAAACGTCGCAGGTGCCGGCGTTTTGCGCGCTGTTTTCATCGGCTCCGTCTATGCGCCAGTTGATGTCAAGGGCCGCATATGAGGCAAAAGATGGATGAATGAATATGGAGGCGTTGTAGCGGCTCACGGTATGCCTCGTGCATTTGGTCGCGCCGTCATTTGTGGCAACATAGGTAAAATAAATGCCGCTCACATTCGTTACGATGCCGACGTGTCCGTACTGACCCGCCACGCCGACGTTGGCGCCCCATACGGCTATGTCGCCT
>JAFPYA010000170.1 GCA_017412445.1 Clostridia bacterium | reverse complement strand
CCTGACCGGCATTGCTTCCTCCGGCGAGGCGGACGTTGAATTCGCCGCCCTCGACGCGGTCAAGCCTGGTCTCCATGCCGGCGGTGAACTCCTTGCTGACTATATCGGGGAAGGAGCTGTTCATCACGTCCGTAACCACTGTGCCGAGCTCGGTGGGGTAGAGGCGCTTCTTTTCGCGGGCCACGTAGCCGCGGCCGAGTATGGTGGATATTGTGGGCGCGTATGTCGAGGGGCGGCCTATGCCCTTTTCCTCCAGCGCCTTTACGAGCGAGGCCTCGGTGTACCTCGCGGGCGGCTCGGTGAAGTGCTGAGAGGTGGACACGCTCTCCGCCTTTACCTGCTGTCCTTCGCTCACGCGCGGCATCGCGCCGGAAGGCTCCGCCTTGGCGTCGTCGTCGCTTTCCTGATACACGGCGGTGAAGCCTGCGAATTTCTGCTTTTGACTGCCGTATTTGAAGCACACGCCGTCCGAAAGCAGGTCAAACTGCATGGTGTTGTAAACCTGCTGGGTCATCTGACTTGCGATGAACCTTAAGTAAATCAGTCTGTAAAGCCTGTACTGGTCGTTTGTTAGCGAGGCCTTGGCGTCCTCGGGAGACAGCGTCACCAGCGACGGGCGTATGGCCTCGTGCGCGTCCTGAGCGCCTGCGCGGGTCTTGTATATGTTGGGCTCGTCCGGCAGATAATCGGGCGAGTATTTTTGACCAATCAGCTGCCTTACCGCGCTTATCGCCTCGTCGGAGATGCGCGTGGAGTCCGTGCGGATGTAGGTCACGAGACCTACCGCGCCTATGCCTTCCACGTCCACGCCCTCGTAGAGCTGCTGGGCAATCTGCATCGTCTTTGATGCGGTGAAGTTGAGCTTGCGCGAGGCCTCCTGCTGAAGCGAGGAGGTCGTAAACGGCGGTGCGGGGCTTACGCGGCGCTCGCCGGTTTTGAAGTTGGCTACCGTAAACGTCCTGTCGCGGCTCAGAGCTGCGATTTCATCCGCGCTTTTGCCGTCCTTGACCTCCACCTTGCCGTCCTTGTCGGGGGTCTTGCCGTAGTAATGGGCTACAAAGCTGCCCTTGCCGCATTTGAAGCTGCCGTCAATCAGCCAGTATTCCTCGGGCACGAAGTCGTTTATCTCCTGCTCGCGCTCGCACACCATCGCGGTGGCCACACTCTGCACGCGCCCAGCCGAAAGTCCCTTGCGCACCTTTACCCAAAGCAGCGGGCTGATTTTGTAGCCCACCAGCCTGTCCAGCACGCGGCGCGCCTGCTGCGCGTCCACCAGCTGCAGGTTTATGGGACGCGGGTGCTTGACCGCGGCCTTCACCGCCTTTTCGGTGATTTCGTTGAACTCGATGCGGCAGTTTTCGGACGGGTCTATGCCCAAAAGCGTGCTCAGATGCCAGCTTATGGCTTCGCCCTCACGGTCAGGGTCGGTGGCGAGCAGTATGCGCTTTGCGCCCTTGGCTTCCTTGCGGATGTCGCTGATTATGCTGCCGCGCCCGCGAATGTTGATATATTTAGGCTCAAAGCCGTTTTCAATGTCCACTCCCAGCTGAGATTTGGGCAGATCTCTCACATGTCCCTGAGAGGCGATTACGTGATAGTTCTTCCCAAGATATTTGCCCACGGTGTGAGCCTTGGCGGGAGATTCCACTATTACCAGTGTGTAGTCGTTCATCAATTTTCCTCCGATGTCATGCAAGCCGGTAAAGATTGCCCGGCAGCTTTATTATTATTGACCTCAGAACGAGCATTGTCAAGCATGAATTTAAGCTTGAAGTTGAGAATTGTGTTAGATTTTCGAGCTCATCAAAGCTCAGTGCCCCGTTTTTCAGCAAATCGTATATCTTTTTCTCGTTTTCGTCAAGCTCCGGCGCTTTGACCTGCTTTTCTTCTCCGCCCGGCCTCGTGCCCCAGCGCATTGCCTCCAGTATGTCCCAGGGGCTGAGCGCCATGTACGCGCCGTTTTGTATAAGGCTGTTGGGACCCTCGGCCATGAAATTGTATATCGAGCCGGGAATCGCAAACACGTCGCGGCCCTCCTCGAGCGCCAGCTGCGCGGTTATAAGCGAGCCGCTCTTTTTGTCGCCCTCGACCACCAATACGCCCTCGCTGAGACCCGCAATTATGCGGTTCCTCGCCGGGAACGTCCAGCGCGCGGGGGATTCGTCAGGCCTGAGCTCGCTTATCACGCTGCCGCCGCAGTCAATTATCCGCTGCGCCAGCTTTTCGTTTTCGGGAGGGTAGACGCTGTCAAGCCCGTTGCCGAGCACCGCAATCGTCCGCCCGGAAACGTCGAGGCAGCTCGTATGCGCAAGCGTATCCACACCTCGCGCAAGCCCGCTGATGACGGTCACGCCGTTTTCGCCGAGCACCCGCGTAAACTCCTGAGCCGCCTTTTTGCCATCGTAGCTCACCCTGCGCGTGCCAACCACCGCAAACGGCTTGTCCGCGTCGAGCGCCGTAGAGCCCTTCACGAAAAGCGTGGCAGGCGGATCGCTTATGTGCGACAGCCTCTCGGGGTACAGGTCGCTGAGCCTCGTGATTGCCGAAACACCGTTCTTTTCCATGCCTTCAAACAGCGTATCGATTTCGCCGTTGCTTATCGACGACTTAAGGCCTTCAAACGTTTTGTCGTCAAACAGGCCCTTGAACTCAAAGGGATTGCGGTACACGTTTTCGGCGTCCCCGGCCTCGGCCAGTATTTTGTAAAACCGCCTGGGGGTCATGCCCTTCAGTTGGCTTAACCAAATCCAATATCTTTCGCTTTCACTGTAGGTCATGCATGTCTCCTGAGCAAGTGCTTTCATATATTATACATTTTTGACGCTTTACGTCAAGTGAAGTTTATTTTGATTGGCAAGAAAAAATTTTCAAAAAAGGCTTGACAAAACAAGTACTTTGTAGTATTATATCAAAGTCGCCGTAAGGTGATTGCTTCGGGAGCATAGCTCAGTTGGGAGAGCACTTGCCTTACAAGCAAGGGGTCACAGGTTCGAGCCCTGTTGTTCCCAT
>JAFPYA010000169.1 GCA_017412445.1 Clostridia bacterium | reverse complement strand
GCGCAGCATTTCCGGTGACGATGGCAAGAGGGTTCCACCTGTACCCATACCGAACACAGAAGTTAAGCCTCTTAGCGCCGAAGGTACTTGGCTGGTAACGGCCCGGGAGATTAGGACGCCGCCGGATTCCAAAGCAGAAGTCGAATGGCTTCTGCTTTTGCATACCATTTAAGTTCCTTAGATGTTAAAGCATTTAATATGTCAATAGGTTATCGTACAACATAATGACGTACACACCCTTCTTAATATTTGGGTTATCTCTATATTTCGCTAATTCTAAGAAGCTTGGACTCTCTTGCGGATGAAAAGGTCAGATTAAACTCACCGCTTATCAGCTTGCTCCCGATTTCGATAGTCACTTGCCCGCTGTCCTTATCCTGTATTCTATAGGATTTATCCGGCTGTACATATGGCAGAGAAAGATTAAGCGTGTTTTCCGTGCATGCTTCTTGACGAAATGCCAGCACAATGGAATCCCCGGTATCCGGATCACTGTATGCAAATGCGGTAAAGCCTGAGTTATCCAGATGGCTGTGCCAGGGAGTAAGCAGGTAAAAGTCCTTAAGAAGGAACGCATTTATGCTCCTCCATTCTTGAAGACCGAAGCGCAGTACATCAAAATCCTGTTCGGGATCCTGAGTAAACTGCGATTCAATATTCAATACTGGCAGATATGATGCCCTCCATACGTATTTGTCAAGCACGCCTGTCGGCGCAAGCTGACTGAGCTTCTCTTTTGTGTTTGCTCCACATGCGGGCACCCAGCCGTTGAAGGAGGATGTCATAGAAAGCCTCATGGCTGTAGAGGTACGGTCGTAATCGCTGCGAAGGAGTGGCACGCCGCGTCTTAGCGATTCAAGATCGTTGCGACCGCCTCCGCTCGCACAGGAATCCACAAAACCGCAGCCGCCGTTTTTCAGTGTACAGTCAATTATATCGTCCCAAAGATGATAATGCGCGTCTATGAACCTGCATTCTGTTATGCCGTTGCGGCCTTCGCCCTCCTGCGCGTCCAGATAACTCCAAAGCATCGCCTGATCGCTGTTGTTGTCCTCACGGTACATTTCGACTTTGTTTTCGCTGAGCGCTTTCTTTATGCGCTCCGCCGTCCAGTGCAGGCAGTCGGGATCGCCGATATTGTTTGATATGGCTGTTGTCCCTTCACGGCGTATAGCCCAGCGGGTATCATAGCCGTAATTTGCGGCAAGCGCTTCCGGATTTGTGACGCGCTCCGGCTCGAACCACATAAGCGTCTTCATGCCATGCGCACGCGTAAAATCGGTGGATTCTTTGAATGTGCCATTTGGCCATTTGTTCGGATCGAGCGTCCACGTGCCTACCGTGCCCCACCAGTCGCTCTCTGGGCTTGTGCCGTCAGGCGCAATGTACCAGCCTGCGTCAAACCATCTGAAATCGATTTTTATATTCTCCGCCAGCATCTTTTCGAGGCTTGGACGCCATGTATACCAACGTTCAGATATGCTGCCGTCCGAATTCGGCAAGCCCGTATCGTTCGCCAGACATACGGTTGAAAACGGCTTGAACGGCTCGCCGCTCGCGTCCGCCTTTGGCAGATTGTAACGCACAAACCAGCTTCGCCAGCAGTTCTGAGCGTAAAACTCGTTTCGTTGCGCATACGGAACCACTGCAAACAACGCTGTGCGTATTTTTTCTCCGGGCTTCAGCCGCGTGTGCAGATTGTTCACGCTGCGCGCGCGGTACAGCGTGGCATTCGTTGCCGCATCATAGCTGAAATCCGCGCGCCAGGTGCCGGCCCAGCCTATAGCCAGCAGCGCACCGCCGCCTCCGAATTCCAGATTGAAGTACGGAAAATTCACGTGTGTCGCGCGGCCGCTGTTCGATTCGAAGTACCTTGGCAGTGCGGCGACATCCAGTGAATACGGCCTGTAGAAGTTGACATGGTCGCCAAGTATTCCCTTGAGCTCCGGCCTTGACCCCGCAAAGCGCATAACAGCTTCGGCGTTTGAGATGATTCCGCTTTCCTTTGTGCCTGGATTTTCAAACCAAACCGTCCACTCGCTCGCGCCGTACAGCATATAGTGGCGGCACTGTAGCCTTATATGCAGGTTATCGTCAAGCCTGAAAAGGAGGCGCGCGGATACGGTATCCTCGTCGCTGCTTTCCTTGCGCCCAAGCAATGTGAACTCATCGTTTGAAAAGCCTTCTCTGCGTACACCGTCATAATTGAACGCAAACGGGAATTTGTCAGGCTCCTCAATTATGCTGC
>JAFPYA010000168.1 GCA_017412445.1 Clostridia bacterium | reverse complement strand
CTCTTTCGCCAGGCGGAGACCACGGTGCCGTCGCCGCCTATTGCAACGCTGAAGTCGCATTTTTTAGGATCATCCGTGATTATGCCGCCGAGGCGCTCTATACACTTGCTCAGTCGTTCGTGCAGCCTGTGCGCTTCCTCGCGCGTCGGATGAACATTGAAATAGAAAGTCATATAAAACCCCTTAAGCTTGATTCGGCCGGATTATACCATATATCATTATTTTCTACAAGCATTTTGATGTAACGCGTTTGGACTTTGGTGAATTTAAGCCCCGATATTCAACAGGAAAACGCATCCCTGTGCTGCGTTTAATTGTCCCTGGAATATTGACTAAACAAGCGCTTTTGAGATATAATTATTCTGTAGAGAATTATTTGTTTTAAGGAGTTGAAGTCAATGGATTTTATGAAGACTGTACTGGGCATGGAGATGGGCTCAACCCGCATTAAGGCAGTGCTCATAGACGAAAATCACACGCCCATAGCTCAGGGAGATTACGAATGGGAAAATCAACTGATTGACGGCATCTGGACGTATTCGATGGAGCAGGTGTACGAGGGCGTGCACGCCTGCTACAAGGCGCTCAAGGCCGATGTAAGCAAAAAGTACGGCGTGACGCTGACAGAAATCGGCGCCATGGGCGTATCGGCAATGATGCACGGCTACCTCGTGTTTGACAAGGATTGGAAGCAGCTTGTGCCCTTCCGCACCTGGCGCAACACGATAACGGGCGAAGCCGCCGAGAAGCTGAGCCGGATGCTCGACTTCAACATGCCTCAGCGCTGGAGCGCGGCGCACCTGTATCAGGCGATACTGAACAAAGAGCCGCACGTTAAGGACATCGCGCATCTTACCACCCTCGCGGGCTACATCAGCTTTCTGTTAACCGGGGAGAACGCCGTGGGCATGGGCGAGGCCTCCGGCATGTTCCCGATAGACAGCCGGACGCTCGAGTTCGACGCCGAACGCGTAAAGATATTTGACGAGGCTGCAGGCGTAGAGCTGGTGACTCTGCTGCCCAGGATTCTGCTCGCGGGGCAGTGTGCGGGCAGGCTTACCCCGGAGGGTGCGCGTTTCCTCGATCCTGAGGGCGATCTCAAAAGTGGCGTACCCGTTGCGCCCTGCGAGGGCGACGCGGGCACGGGCATGGTGGCCACAAACTCGGTCAGGGTCAAGACCGGTAACTTCAGCGCGGGCACGTCCGCGTTTGCGATGATAGTCACCGATAAAAAGCTAAAGGCGCACAAGGGCATAGACATGATAGCCACGCCCGCGGGCCTGCCCGTTGCCATGGTGCACTGCAACACCTGCACCTCCGAAATAAACGCGTGGGCGCGCATGTTCAAGCGCTTTGCCGACGGCATGGGCGTAAAAGTCGACATGGGCGATGTGTACACCTTCCTGTTCAAGGAATCCGAGGCGGGCGATAAGGACGCTGGCGGCACTGTGCTTTACAATTATCTCGCGGGTGAGGACGTGGTGGACCTCAACGAAGGCAGGCCTATGCTCGTGCGAAAGCCCGAGGCTTCGTTCACCCTCGCCAACTTCATGAAGGCACAGTTGCTCAGCGCCATCGCGGTCGTCAAAATAGGCATGGATACGCTAATCGATGGCGAGAAGCTTGAAATTGAGCGCCTGACGGGTCACGGCGGCTACTTTAAGACGCCCGAGGTGGGGCAGAGAATACTCTCCGCCGCGGTGAACGCGCCGGTCACGGTAATGGAAACAGCCGGCGAGGGCGGCCCCTACGGCATGGCGCTGCTCGCGGCCTACATGCTTAATAAGCGTGAGGGCGAGAAACTTGAGGATTACCTCGACAGCAAGGTGTTCGCCTCGGCCAAATCCGTTACCATAATGGCGGACCAGGCCGATGTGGACGGCTTCAGGAGCTACATGGAGCTCTACAAGCGTACACTGCCGGCCGAAGCGAAGGCTGTCGAAGTGATGTAGAGCGAGGTGCGCGAATTGCCAGAACTGCCATTGCGATGGCTAAGGTTTCGATTATATGAAAATTTTGTGCAATAAATGCGCATTTAATTGACTAATTATGCAAAATTATGTATAATGTCAAAGTAAGTAATCTGTCCTGCATTGGGCGGAAATTCAAAGAGGAGGAATTGTTATGAACAGGAAGCTTACTGTTGTCAGCCTTATGCTTGCGCTGGCAATGCTGCTTTCAAGCATGGCTTTTGCCACAGAGCTTGCGCAGAGCACCGATGGGGGTGCCGAGGAAGCCTCTGCCTATGCTTACCTTATGTATGCCGATGGCAGCTGGGTCAACCAGTATTGGGGTGAGGAAGCCCCCGAAGGCGTTACTGCAATCAACGCCGCGCTCACCGGTGAAGGCGAGTACACCGTAGGTCTGGAGTTTGCCACTGCGGCGGAGGGTCTGGCCTTTGCGGCGGTCGGTCTCGACAACGGCGAAAACGTATTCCCTAACTACACCATCGAAATCAAGTCCGTCAGCATCAACGGCGAAGCGATTGCATTCACCAAGGGCTATACCTCTTCCGATGACGGCGTGACCACCCGCATGAACATCTACAACGAGTGGGTCAGCGAGCTGCCCTCCGATGCCCGTTCATTTGACGGCAGCCTCGAAGGCGCCACTCCCGCCATCGTAGACAAGGAACTGTTTACCGGCGTTGAAAAGGTGGAGGTCACCTTCGCGCTGCACCAGTTCCAGCTTGACACCGCGTTCATAATGTACGCCGATGCCGCTTGGGCAAACCAGTATTGGGGCGGCGAAGCTCCTGAAGGCATCACTGCCTCTAACGCCGTCATCGATGGCTACGGCGACTACACCGTTTCGCTCGACTTCGCCTCAGCCGCCGAAGGTCTGGCCTTTGCCGCTGTGGGCATTCAGAACGGCGAAAAGACCTATCCCAAGGCCACCATCGAAATCACAGCCATCCGTGTAAACGGCACAGAAATCGAGTTCACCAAGGGATATACCTCCTCCGACGACGGCGTGACCACCCGCATGAACATCT
>JAFPYA010000167.1 GCA_017412445.1 Clostridia bacterium | reverse complement strand
CCGGACGCGGACACGCGCGCCGGTTCCTTTTTTGTCGCGCGGCAGGCGACATTTGTAATGGACTGTTGATTTTGCATATGGAGAGATGTATAAGATGGGTGGCAGAGGCGCAAGCAGCGGTAAAAGCGTAGGCGGAAAAGCATACGGGACACAGTACAAAACGCTGTTTACTGTAGGTGACATCAAATTCGTGTCGAAAGCGACGCGTCAATCCGAGGCGTTAATGGAGACCAAGACCAAATGCCGCGTTTATGTTAAGACGGGCGGAAATGACCTGTTGCGCATTATCCGATTTGGAGACGACAACAAAAGAAATACGGTTCTTGAGAGAGACAAACGCACGGGAAATTGGCATAAACATATTGGGTATTTACACGCCGAGCACGGACAAGAGAGACACTTAGAATTGAGTAATGAGGACAGAAAAAATATAGACAGAATAAGCCGTCTGTGGTATGATTGGCTTAACAAAGCATAGTTTAAGTCTGGAAAAACGGTTCTCACAATGTGAGTTCATTTTATCGGTCTAAATCCGATTGCTTTGTTGAAAAAAAGAGCGCCTGATTGAGGCGCTCTTTTTTTCGTGCTTAACAGGAGAGATCAACTATGGCAGAACTTGAACACTGCGAGGCGTGGGAAAAGCTGAGAGTATACCGCAAGAAGTATTACAGGCAGTATATAGCGGCTTATAACGGCGGCGAGGGCGAGCTGCGGTATACGAGCACGGAAGGCATAATTGAGGCCATGACGTAGCCGGGCGGCGAACGGTTTTGTTTGTTGTAACCGTACGGCGGCATAGCGAGTGTTTGTCTGAAAGGGTGATTTGGTTTAAGAAAAGCCGCCGCGGCGTTAAGCGCCTGCGGCGGTGAATAGTTTGATTTTGAGTTTTATCGGCTGGTTTAAGCCTTCGCCAGCTCCTCCCGGTATTCGTCTATCTCCTTTTGGTTGGCGTAGATGAAGTGGCCGGGGCGCAGTTCGTACCACACGGGCTTATCTGTGGTGTAGTCGTGCACCGAGGGGTCGTACACCAGCAGCTTCTTTTCGCGCTCCACGTAGGGGTTGGGGTTGGGCACGGCGGAGAGCAGCGCGCGGGTGTAGGGATGCATGGGATGGGCAAAGAGCTCCTCGGTCTCGGCCAGTTCCACTATGCGGCCCTTGTGGATTACGGCGATGCGGTCTGAAATGAACCTTACCACCGACAGATCGTGCGCTATGAACATGTAGGTCAGGCCGCGCTTTTTCTTAAGGTCGTTCATTAGGTTGAGCACCTGAGCGCGGATTGACACGTCGAGCGCGCTTATGGGCTCGTCCGCCACAATGAATTCGGGCTGCATAATGAGGCTGCGGGCGATACCTATGCGCTGCCTCTGGCCGCCGGAGAACTCGTGCGGGAAGCGGCTGGAGAACTCCGGCAGCAGGCCGACCTCGTTCAATGCCTGCTGAACCTTGTCCTGCCTGTCGTGCTCGTCCTTGTAGAGGTGGAAGTTGATAAGACCCTCTGAGATGATGTAGTCCACCTTGGCGCGCTCGTTGAGCGAAGCCATAGGATCTTGGAACACCATCTGCAGCGAGCGGATGACCTTGGTATCCATCTCGCGGGTGATTTTGCCGCTTATGCGCTCGCCCTTGAAGAGTATTTCGCCCTGAGTCACGGGGTTTATGCGCAGTATGGCGCGGCCTATCGTGGTCTTGCCCGAGCCGCTCTCGCCCACCAGAGCGAAGGTTTCGCCCTTGTAGATCTCAAAGTTCACGTGATCCACGGCCACGAACTTTTTGCGGCCGCTGCCGAATGTGACCTGCAAATCCTTGACCTGTATGAGCGTCTCGCGGTTGGGGTCGAGGTAGGGATGGTAGCGGTTGGGATCGGTGCCCTGCGGCGCGCTGATCTCGCTCAGGCGCTCTATGGCCTTGGGCTGCTCCAGCCTCGGCGCGCGGGGATCCTGCAGCCAGCTCTTTACCATGTGGGTCGAGGTGACCTCGTACATGGGCGGCTCCTCGATGAAGTCGATGTTGAGCGCCTGCTTGTTGCGGGGCGCGAAGGCGTCGCCTTCGATTTTGTTGAACAGGCTCGGAGGCGTGCCGTCGATTGCGGGCAGCTTTTCGCCCTTTACGCCCAGCTGGGGCAGCGCTGAGAGCAGCGCCCAGGTGTAGGGATGGCGGGGCTCGAAGAACACTTCGTTGGCCATGCCGATTTCGATTATCTGGCCGCCGTACATGACCGCCACCCTGTCGGCGACGTTGGCGACGACGCCGAGGTCGTGGGTGATGTAAATGATGGTCATGTGCTGCTCTTTTTGCAGCCTGCGGATCAGGTCGAGTATCTGCGCCTGTATGGTCACGTCAAGTGCGGTGGTCGGCTCGTCGCAGATGAGTATCTGGGGATGGCAGGCCACGGCGATGGCGATAACGACCCTCTGGCGCATGCCGCCCGAGAACTCGTGGG
>JAFPYA010000166.1 GCA_017412445.1 Clostridia bacterium | reverse complement strand
CCGCATGATCAACGCGGTTGATTACCTTGCCCCCGCGTGCAGCGCATCCGAGCCTCAGGACAGCTATCTGCTCAGCAACGTAGACGAGAACGGCGATATCACCGAATTGCACAACGGCTTCGTCACCGAGAAAAAGCTTTCTATCGAGGACGTGCAGAATTTCTACCATATCTCCAACATCGGCTATCAGCGCAACCTCGAGGGTCACATCTTCCAGATTTCTTCTTCTGACGTCACCGGCACCGTCGAGTGGGTCGCCATAAACGACAACGCGCTGAGCGTGTTCGTGCCCTACTATTCAATGCTCACCACCGACGTGTATGATGCCTTGAAGCTCAGCACCGCCGAAGCGGAGTTTGTGACCGAAGCGCCCGAAAGCGGCGTCTACTACCCAACCACTGTCAACATGCGCATAGACGGCGAGCGCGTGGCGGTCGAGGGCTACATGGTTCTGCCCGAAAACTGGGCCGAGTCCGTATACTGGACGAACGACGCGCTGAGCAATACGGTGCTCTACAACGGCCTTGACGAGGAAACCGTGGCCTCCGTCTACTCCTCCGTGTACGACCTGCAGGCGAAGGTGAACGCAGACTTTGCCGCCATCGATCCCGCGACGCTTAACAGCGAAACCGCTACCGCGTGGAGCATGGCTCAAAGTGCCGCCGTGCACGCCGCAACGCTGGAGCTGTTCAATTCCATCGCAGAATAAAAGCATACCAATCAATACGGGAGCTGCCTCAGGGCGGCTCCCGTTTTTTGTGTACATAAGTGAAACAAATACTTTTATTCTATCCAAGCCCTGATTCAACAGCGTCTGTGGCTTTTTATGCCCCCACGCCGTCTCTCATACGGCGCATATAAAAGTGCCGCCGGGAAAATGCTCCGTCGGCGGCGTTCCTGTGCGCTTTTTTATTCAAACTGGGCGGCATAGAGCCTGTGATAAAAGCCCTTCCTGGCCATGAGGCTTTCGTGCGTGCCCTGCTCCACCACGTCGCCGTGGTCGAGCACGAGTATCTCGTCGGCGTTCTGTATGGTGGACAAGCGGTGCGCTATCACAAAGCAGGTTCTGCCCTTCATGAGCTCACGCATAGCGCGCTGTATCTCACGCTCAGTCGAGGTGTCCACGTTTGAGGTGGCCTCATCGAGTATGAGCATGCGGGCGTTGTAGAGCATAGCGCGGGCGATGGTCAGAAGCTGCTTTTGTCCCTTTGAGATGTTGCCGCCGTCCTCGCTGATTACGGTTTGATAGCCCTGAGGCAGGCGCATAATGAACGGGTGAATGTGGGCGGCCTTGGCCGCGGCGACCACCTCGTCCATAGTGGCGTTCTCCTTGCCGTAGGCGATGTTGTCAAATATAGTGCCGTTGAACACCCACGTATCCTGAAGCACCATCGCGTACGCGCCGCGCACGGAGGAGCGCGTGGCATCCCGTATGTCGCATTCGTCAAGGCTTATGCTGCCCTTGGCCACGTCGTAAAAGCGCATGAGCAGGTTGATGATGGTGGTCTTGCCTGCGCCCGTAGGCCCTACAATAGCCACGAGCTTGCCCTCGTCCGCGTGCAGGCACAGATCGTGTATGATGGTCTTTGCGCTGTCGTAGCCGAAGGCCACGTGCTTCATGTCCACGCGGCCGCGCACGTTCTCAAGCGCCTTAGCGTCCTGCTTGTCGGTCAGCTCCTCTTCCTCGTCCAGAAGGTTGAACACGCGCTCCGCCGCCGCCAGCGCCGAAAACAATTCGTTTACTATCTCGGCTATAGCGTTTATCGGGCCTGCGAACCTGCGGGAATAGAGCACAAACGAGGAAATGCTGCCCAGAAGTATGTCGCCGCGCATGAACAAAAGCGCACCCACCAGCACCGTCATGCTTAGCCCCAGATTGTTTATCGCGCCCATGGTCGGTCCCATGGTCACGCCGTAGCGCTCCGCATCGTAGTAGGCGTTAGCGGTGTTTTGGTTTATTTCGTCAAACTTCTTTTCCACCTTGTCCTCGTAGGCGTAGGCGAGTATGGTCTTTTGCCCCGAAAGCATCTCCTCCACGAAGCCGTTCATTTCGCCGTAGGCCTTTGAACGCTTGCGGTAACGCGGCTGAGTGCGTCTGCGCATCCATGCGGTGTAGCCGACGGCGATGGGCACCGTGACCAGGGTTATCAGCGACAGCGGCGGCGAGATGCGTATCATCATTATCAGCGAGCCCACCACGGTCACTACGCTCGTGAGTATTGAGACCACATCCGTGACGAGGCATGTGGATATCACGTCTATGTCGTAGGAGACGCGGCTGATTATGTCGCCCGCCTGATGCCTGTCGAAGTAGCCCACGGGCATGCGCATAAGCTTGTCGAACACGCTCTGGCGCATATGCCTGGCCACATTCTTGCTTGTGCGCATCATGATTATGTTTATCACAAGCGACAAAAGCGAGGAGGCCACATAGCAGGCCAGCATGCGCGTCGAAAAGTAGACGACTCTTTCAAAGTTGACATTGCCCTTGCCCGCGGCGGCCTCGTTTATGGCGGAGCCCGCAAGGCTCGGCCCCAAAAGCGACAGCACGTTGCTTATGAGGCTCAAAATCACCACGAATAGTATTACAAACTTGTACGCGCCTAAAAACGAGAGCATGCGGCGCAGCGTGCCGCGTGTATCCGAGGGCTTTCTGGCTACATTGTACCGCATCATTTACGCCACCTCCCCCATCTGCGTCTTGTAAATATCCTGATAGACAGGGCATGTCTTGAGCAGCTGCTCGTGCGTGCCCTGACCTATTACCTTGCCCTCGTCGAGCACTATTATCTGATCCAGCGACATAATAGAGGATACGCGCTGGGCGATGACCACCATGGTGGTATCGGAATGATGCTCCTTTATGGCCTTGCGCAAAAGCGCGTCCGTCCTGTAGTCCAACGCGGAGGAGGCGTCGTCGAGTATGAGTATCTCGGGCTTTGCCGCGAGCGCGCGGGCGATAAGCAGGCGCTGCTTCTGGCCGCCCGAAAAGTTTGCGCCGTGGATGACCGACATGTGGTCGTACGTGTCCTCGTACTCCTCTATAAAGCCCTGCGCCATCGCGTCCCTTGAGGCCCTTGCGAGCATTTCATCGTCCACGTCGCGGCCGAAGGTAATGTTTTCGCGTATGGTGTCGGCAAAGAGCACGTCGTTTTGGAACACCACACCGAACTTTCTGTGCAGCTCGTCCTTGTCGTATGTGCGAACGTCCCTGCCGTCCACAAATACGTGTCCCTCCTGCGGGTCGTAAAAGCGCATCAGCAGGTTGATAATGCTGGTCTTGCCGCTGCCCGTGGCGCCGATTATACCTAACGAGCCGCCCTTCGGCACGCAGAAATCTATGTTGTCGAGGCACTTCTGACGGCTGCTGCCCACAAACCTGTCGCCGGCCGCGGTCTCATGCTCATCGCCCTTGTCTGCCTGATAGCTGAAGGAAACGTGTTCAAATATGAGCTCGCCTGCGCGTTCACTCTTCGCGCCCTGCTGTGCGGGTATCGGCGTAAGCTCCTGCTGTATATCCACCACCTCGGATATGCGGTTGGCGGAAGCGTTGGCCTTTGACATCATCATGAATATGCGGTTCAGACCCATGACGCCCATAAGTATCATGTTGAAATATGTGAGGAAGGCCAGTATCACGCCAGGCTGCGTTGCGCCGCTGTTTACGCGCTTTGCTCCGATGTAGACCACTATCGTGAGCCCCACGTTCAAAAACAGCGAGACTATCGGCCCCGGCAGCGACATCACCACGCCCGCCTTTATGTCCCTGCGGGCAGTTTCGGCGTTTGCGCCGGCGTAGCGGCGCATTTCGTACTTTTCCTTGCTGAGCGCCTTTACCACGCGTATGCCGGTGATGTTTTCGCGCATTATGCGG
>JAFPYA010000165.1 GCA_017412445.1 Clostridia bacterium | reverse complement strand
TCCACGGCCAGCACCATGCCGGGCTGCTTCTCCATCTTTTCATAAAGCTCGGTGGCATTGTCCATCGTGCCGCCCACGCGCGCGAGGTTTTTTAACTGATAGCCCTTCTCGGTCAGGCTGTTCACATATGTCTTGCGACAAATGGTATACTTACATTGTGCAGGATCGTACATAAGTCCTCTGGCGATGGAATCGCCCAGTACAGTTATCAGTTTACCCATAATTCAATGCCTCCTGTCCCGTAAATCGGCTGAAAAAAGCCCGTATATTTGTATGACGGCGTTGCCGCATTATATGCTTATACAAATTGCCTGCCCGCGTTTTTGACGTTTACCGGCAGGGCATGTCGGCGATAGGCTGCCCTGCCCTGAAGCACACTTGTGCATCATCACCCTTGCGCCAGAACACAGGCTGCCTGAACCGCAGGGGTGCCTTGCCCGTCAAGGCCGCCGCATGTATCGCCATCGCGGCTTAAGGCCGATGCATCTGGCACCGTCGTGGCTAAGGCTGATACGCGCATCGCGGTGAGTACTCCGGGCGGGCGCATTTCAATATGCCTGCGACATCCCGCACGGGCGGCGCGATCGATAAGTGCTTAAAGCAAATCGCTGTATCGCCCGACCTTTTCTGTATTTATGATACTCGCCGCGGGAGGCTTTGTCACGCTATTCTTGGCGCGTTTTTCTCTACTGAGGGTAAGCGGCATTTGTAGAAAAGAAGCACTTGTTTTTTTCGGAAAAACAGGGTATAATAGAGTTGACTCTACCGACGGTAGAGCGCCAAAAAGGCGACTCTACTGTGAGTAGAGCCCGAAAATCAGGACAAAACAGGATCAGAGGCCGAGGGACGCGAAGCCCCCGCACACGCTGCGCGGCAGGGTGGCGGGCAGGATGGCTTAAAAAATCAAAGGCAGTTTCACACTAAAACACGCATTGCCCAACTTCACGGAGACACAAATATGGAAAACAGAGACTGGAAAACGGCGCTGAGCGAAAACATGGCGAATCTCAGAAAAAAGAATAAAATCACTCAGGCGGAGCTTGGCGAAAAGCTCAGCTATTCGGACAAGTCCATCTCTAAATGGGAGAGGGGCGAGGGCACGCCGGATCTGAGCGTGGTTATACAGCTGGCCGACATTTTCGGCGTCAGCGTAGACGAAATACTGGGCAGGGTGCAGACAAAAGAGGATCAAAAGCCCAAGGGGCTACCCATCATCCGACACGCGGCGGTGCTCATCACCATCTGCTCTATAGTGTTTTTGAGCGCGCTGGCCGTGTTCGTGGCGCTGAACCTGTTTGCGCCTGACGTCAGCAACAAGTGGCTGTGCTTTCTGGCCGCGCTGCCGGTCACGTTCATAGTGACGGGCATAATGTTCATTGTCTGGAAAAACTTCGCCTGGGCGTTCGGCTCGCTCTCTATCGCCCTGTGGACGAGCTGCCTGTTTTTGCAGCAAATCGCAAGTAACTTGCCTGCCGGTATCATCTACGCGGTGGGCGGCATAATTCAATTGGCCGCCCTCGTGGTGTGCGGCTTCATAGTGATGCGCAAGGCCAGATGAGCATGCGCTGACGCGCCCGAAAAGCAATATTTCATATGAAAGAAAACCTGAAGCTCATAGAACCGGCGATTGAATTTGACCGCGCGATACAGGCATTTCGCGCGCAATTTCTGTTTCCCGGCATGTCTATGGACGGCGGCGGCGGGCTCATCCGCTTAGACGACACCAAGGAATGGCTCAGGCGCGTTGCGAAGGCAAGGGCGGACGAGGCGACCCTGCAATACATATACTTGCGCGAAACGGACGGCAAGGTGGTCGGCGTGATTCAAATCCGCCTGCGCCTCGACGACACCGCCCAAAGGTACTCAGGCCACATAGGCTACGCCGTGGCCCCAAGCGAGCGCCGCAAGGGCTACGCGACTCAAATGCTGACGCGGGCGCTCGAAATCTGCCGCGAGCGCGGCCTTGCGCGGGTGCTCGTCTGCTGCCTTAAGGACAACGAAGCCAGCCGCCGCACGATCAAAAGGTGCGGGGGCGTGTACGAAAGCACGGTCTACCAGAGCGAAAGGGACAGGTATCTGGAGCGGTATTGGATAAAGGCCGGGGAGCAAGCGGACGATACCTGCCGCGTGAGCGCGCAAAGCGATTTGCGATGAAGCCGCGCCAGACGCTGATATTCCTTGCGGCAAAGGCCTGCTTGGCTTGTCAAAAGCGCGAAAGCCTGAGCGCCTGACGCCATAACCGAAGGATGTCTGAATGCTGATATTACAATAAATTAACATCCCGCATTCAACTTATTGCAGCGTTCCTGAGTCTTATGCATAGTGAGGTTCAAAGTAAGGGAGGACACGGCAGTGAAGTCATATCGGGTGGGCAGGGTCGCGCGTGTCGTAGCGGCAGCTTTGTGCGCGGTGCTTGTGGCGGGGCTCTTTGTCGTTCGCGGCTGGAGACATCACATAAAGCACATCGTATGCACCGATGACTATCCGACGCTTTACGCTGAAGAGCTCGAGGAGATGCTTGGCGACTACACGGTGGGCGAGCGCAGCGAAAAGCACTTCGAGGGCGTGGATTGCTCGTGCGGCTTTCATGAAGACGCTCTGGATTATTACGAGTGGGAGCTCAGTTACACGGATATAAACGGCATGCCCATGAGCGTCAAGCTCAACAATCACTTAAGCCTGTACCAGCAGCAGCTCGACTGGGCGCGCGATCAGATAAAAGCCCATTATGAAGCGATGGTCGTCGGGCGCTTCGGGGACGCCGGATACATGCCCGTGTACTGTTGGTTCGGCGACATCGTCCATTCCGCGGGGGGCGGAGGTGATTTAGACGAGCAAATGCGGCACATGGATACAGCCAGCGCATATAAAAAGGCGCTCGCTGAAAGCAAGGAGCCGCTGCTTCTGCATGACATGGATTATGCGACGGTCTTTTGGTATTATCCGGTGCTGCTTGACGTGAACATCAGCTTAAGCGACGCCGACATGGACGAGGCCGGGCGCGCGGTATACAGAAATGAAGCGCTCGCCGCGTTTGACGAATTGATTTTATGTATACTCGAGGACAGCGGCGGGCGCGTAAACATGAGCGCGAGCCTGAACAGCAACGCCGATCAAAGCAGGCTGATACAGGTCTATTATGTGGACGGCGAGCTTACGGATTTTAGCGGCAATACCCTGTTCGATCACGCGGTCTTTGAGGCTTATGCAGGGAATACATGGTAGCGGCTTAAGACAGCCGCAAGCAATTCTGTTGCCTCAGGCAGCCGAAACGGCCGCCTGAGGTCTTTTTATGCCGCGGCGGCTTCAAGCGCGCTCTTGCGTTCAAAAGGTGGGAACAATTAAATTTACAAAAGGATTACAATACAACAGATTAATTAGTTAAGCATATATGGTTGACAAAAAATGTGGCAGTGCTTATAATTAAACCAGTAAAAGGGCAAAAAACGGGCGATTGATTTATAAAAAATTTACCAAAAAATTTAGTATGGGAGGACGCCATGGCAAGAACCCCCAAACAGAATTCGGTAGTAGCCGGGCACGACATCGGCTCTCAGCTTACGCTGCAGGCCATGGTGCTGCCCGCGATACTTATCGTGATCTGCATGTCGTACTTTCCGATGTATGGCATACAGATCGCGTTTAAGAATTACGACCTGTTCACGGGCATAAACCAGAGCAAGTGGATAGGCCTTGTGCACTTCAAGGATTTCTTTTCCACCGAATCCTGCTGGCGCGTGATAGGCAACACGGTTTATCTCGCGTTTCTGAAGCTGGTTTTCTGCATGTGGCCGCCTATACTTCTGGCGGTACTGCTTAACGAACTGCGCGCGCCAAGATTCATGAAGTCCGTGCAGACGGTGTCGTATCTGCCGCACTTTATAGGCTGGTCGATAGCCTACGGCATATTTTACAACCTGCTCAACCCCTCGGGCGGCGCGATAAACGTGGCGCTGCAAAAGCTGGGGCTCATAGAAGGCTACATCAATTTTCTCGCCGAGGACAAGTATTTCCGCCCGCTGATAATCCTTACCGCCATATGGAAGAGCATAGGCTGGTCGTCGATTATATATCTGGGCGTGATATGCAATATCGACCAGGGACTGTACGAGGCGCTCGCCATAGACGGCGGCAGGCGCTGGGCCAAGTTCAAATACATAACCTGGCCGCACTTAAGGCCCACCTTCGTTATACTGTTCATACTTGAATGCGGCAAGGTTATGAGCGGCGGCGACGGCTTCGATCAGGTGTACGCCTTCGGCAACGCGCTCAACCGCAACGCCAGCGACATACTGGACACCTACATAATGCGCACGGGCTTCGACAACGCGAGGTACTCCTACGCCACCGCGGTCGGCCTGTTCAAGTCAGTGGTCAACCTGGCGCTGCTGCTTTTGAGCAACAAGGTCAGCAAGATGATGACTGACGAGTCTCTGTTCTGAGGGGAGGGCTGAATATGACGAGCGACAAATCCATCATGAAGCCCCGCAGGCACCACAAGCGCATAGAGGCGTTCGACGTAGTAAACGTGATAGTGCTGGTGATACTGTCCTTCATTATCATATACCCGTTTTACTACGCGGTGATGAACTCCTTTAACGCCCTTCTGACCCACGAGCCTGCCTTCATAATAAACAAAAAGTGGACGATAATGCCCTACAAGATCGTGTTCAACAACTCAACGATTCTGAGGGGCTGCCTGATATCGGTACTAAGGACGCTCGCCGGCACCGGCGCGTCCCTCGTGATATGCTCCTGCGCGGCCTACGCCATGAGCAAGAACTACCTCAAATTCCGCCCGCTGTACATGCTCATATTCATCATCCCCACCTTCTTTGGCGGCGGACAGATTCCTGTATACCTGAACCTCAAGACGCTGGGGCTAACCAACAGCTTTCTGGTCTACATCATCCCAAAGGCGTTCGCGTTTTTCTGGATGGTGATACTCATGACCAACTTCAGAAACATACCCACCGAGCTTGAGGAGGCCGCGTACATGGACGGCGCGTCCACGATCCGCGTGTTTACCACGATAGTATTGCCCGTGTCGCTGCCCGCGCTGGCCACCATAGCGCTCTACGCCGCGGTCTCCCAGTGGAACAGCTGGTACGACACCGCCTATTACACCTCGGGCAACGATTTAATCACGCTCAGCTAGATACTGATGCGCACGGTCAAGGAGCAGCAGTTTGCCGAGATGACCGTGGACATACGCGGCGCCAAGGAGAACAACTACAACCCCGAGGCCATAAAGATGGCCACGATGGTGGTGGCCTCCGTGCCCATCATAATGATATATCCCTTCCTGCAAAGGTACTTCGTAAAGGGACTCATGGTCGGATCCATCAAGGGCTGACCCCTTGTAGATTATAATATTTGAGGAGGAAAACAAAATGAGCAAACGTCTCGTTTCTCTGCTTCTTGCGGCGCTGCTGGCGCTGGGCGCCTTTGCCGTAGCCGAAGAAAGCTGGAAAACCGACACCACCCCGGTCACCCTCAAGGTGTTTTATGACCGTCCCATCGACGCGTCCATACTTGCGGACGCCTGGGGCAACGAGCCTGTTTCCCAATACTGGATCAACGACACCAACGTGAACATCGAGTGGGAGTACGCGCCCGATGACACCCACGCGCTGATCAACCAGCGCCTGGCGGGCGAGGAGTATCCCGACATACTCATCACCTTCACCAGCTATGACCAGCTGCCCAACCTCGCCAATCACGGCGTCATCTGCAAGCTCAACGAGCTTGAGGAGACCGCGGCACCCGGCTTCATAGAGCGCAACATGAGCCAGAACACCATCCTGTCCATCCGCGAGACCTTCGACACCATGGACATCTACGCGGTGATCACCGGCTCCTGGAAGGTCGACGAGATGAACAACGACGAGAACATCGGCTGCATGACCGGCGCGATGGTGCTCAAGAGCGTCTACGAGGAGCTCGGCTCTCCCGAGGCCACCACTATCGATTCCTTCCTGGACCTTCTGCGCGAAGTAAAGGCTGCCCATCCCGACATGATACCCTTCCAGGCCAGCCGTAACCCCGGCAAGGACTCCGACGGCAACCCGCGCTGCATCTACAAGCTGTTCGGCTTCTTCGACATCCCGGCCAGCGGCTACTACTATGACGAGGCGGACGATACCTACAAGAAGTACATGTACTCCGACAACTTCTACAGCCTGCTCGAGTTCGTGAACACCCTGTACAACGAGGGCCTCATGGATCCCACCGAGCTGACCGACAGCGGCGCCCAGATGCAGCAGAAGCTGTTCAACGGCCGCATTTTCTGCAACATGAACAACGACGCCGACAACACCGACTGGTTCAACGATGAGCTCAGCAAGGCCGGCATCGAGGACGAGTGGATCTTCATCGACCAGCCCTCCATCAACGAGGAGCAGGGCTATACCTACGACAACCTCGGCACCGGCGTAGGCTCTCTGGCCGTGGTCATATTCAACAACGACAACAGCGAGCGCTCCATGCAGTGGCTCGACTACGTGTTCAGCACCACTCCCCAGCAGCAGATCAACAACGGCGTATACCAGCTGACCTGGGACTTCGACGAGAACGGCGTGCCGAGGCTCTACCCCGAATACGAGGCGCTGTCCGTGACCGAGCAGAAGCAGAACTGGGGCATCAACCTGTACTACTTCCTCGGCCAGGAGAACATGTTTGAGGTCATGAAGACCAAGTACGGCGGAACCGAGAAGCAGACCGCCAACATCGAGCAGATGGCGCAGTACTACAAGGACTACTCCTTCTTCAACAACCAGAAGGCCGAGAACTACGCGGCTGACAGCGAGGAGATCAAGATCAAGGCCAACATCCGCGAATACTGGGAGCCCATGATCCTGACCCTCATCACCTGCCCGCCCGAGGAGCTGCGCGCCAACTACGAGGCGGCCATCGCCAAGATTGAAGAGCTGGGCCAGACCACGCTCAACGAGCGCATCGACGAGTACTTCAAGAACAAGACCGACCTGTACGCCAAGTACGGCAGCGATCTTGACCTGAGCTATCTGGGACTGTAATAACGGCAGTTTAAGGGCGGAGGCTGTCTCCGCCCTTTTTTCTAATGAAAGGCACCCACGAAATAAATACGCGAGGCTGATTATGAAAACGGATGTAAAGCGGCTGTTGAAATGCGTAAACCGCACCACGCGCAAATACCCGGGCATGCAGCTGATGGAGCCTACGGGCGCGCGGCTCTGGGCGGATATGCTCTGTAACACCGCCGGCTTCTCTGGGCGGCTCGATTTCATTCACAAGCTCAATTTGCCGCTTTTGTTCAAGGTCTGCCCGGAGGGCACGCAGGAGGAGCTGCCCCTGGCGGTAAACGAATGGTATCCCGACGAAAGCGTACTCAGCTTTCGGGACGAGCGCCTTCAGCTAAGAGAACGCAAGACCATAACCTGCGACGACGCGGCCGTATCCTGTCAGGTGTGGAAAAACCTGACGGATGAACCCATACGGCTTATTCTCACGCTGCCTGAGGGCATGTCAAAAAATGAAATTTACACCTTTCCGGTAAATCTGCACGGGCTTAAGGTCAAAATGAGCTTTGAGGCGGAAGGCGGCTTTGAGGGCGGCTATTATACGCTAAAGCCCCGCGAGGAGCGCTGCTTTCTTTTCGCCGCGGCTCTGGGGCTTGAGGGCGAGGAGGACGCGCTCAAAAAGAGGGCCGCCTCTCTCGTCGCCCGCGCGGGCGAGGCCGATAAGCTCATGGACGAGCTGAGCCAACGGTACTTAAGCTGGTTTGACGATGCGCCGGAATTTGAGTGTTCGGATAAATATATAGAAAAATGCTGGTGGTACAGGTGGTATATACTGCGCTCCTGTCTGGCGCAGCCCGGCACGGGTTACCTGAACCACGCTCTGTTTTACGAGGGGCGCGCCCACGCCATGGCGAAGACGCCCTATCAGGCCTCGGGCTGGGAGTTTTCGCGGCTGATACCGCTCTCCACGCCCCTTACGCTCACGGACGTGCGCTGGCTGAAAAACCCCGAAATCGCAAAGGAGGCCTTCAGAGCCCTCGAGGGCACCATGAACGACGATAATGCCTTTTCGGTAAGCTCCGTGGACTCCAAGGGCAAGGAGTACAGCCAGTTTGCGGCGTGGGCGCTGTACAGCTTTTATCTGCTCGACGGCGACAGGGAGTTCATACGCGAGGTGCTGCCCATGTTCAAACAGGACGCGCTTAGCGTGTACGCCCGCCACAAGGGCGCAAACGACGATTTGCAAATCTGCTACACCCACGCGCTCACCGGCAAGGAGTACCAGCCGGGCTACTGGTTTTTCACAAACCAGTGCTTCCCGCCGAAGGTGCGCGGCACCACCGAGGGCTACACGCCGCTCAAGCGCGTGGACTGCTCCATATACATGTATCTCAATTTCACGGGTCTTGGCAGGCTCTGCCGCGAGGTGGGGGACGCGGACGCCGACATGTTTTTTGAAAAGGCCGAGGGCATAAGGCGCGCGGTGCTTGACAAGATGTGGGAGGGCGTCAGCGGCTGCTTTTACGATTTGCACCACCAGACCGACAGGCGCGCCTACGTCAAGCACATCGTGAGCGTATATCCCCTGTGGGCGGACATAACCGACGACAGGCACCTGAAAATGCTGGATTACCTGTTCAGCCCCGACTATTTCGCAAGGGGCTCGGGCTTTGCCTCCACCGCAGCGGACTGCCCGGTCTATTCGCCCTCGGGCGGCTGGAAGGGCGACTATTTCAAGGGGCGCGACGGCTGCATGTGGGACGGCCCCTCGTGGCCTTACACCACGGGCATAGCGCTCGACGCCGCCGCAAAGCAAAGCAAGCGGCACGCCCACGCCTACGACGCGCAATTCATGAAGTATTTCAGGCAATACACGCTGGAGCACTTCAGGGGCGGCTCGATAGACGATCCCTACCTCGTGGAGTTTTACAACGCCGAGACGGGCGAGGCCTTGAGCGACGAGGCGGACTACAATCACTCCTTCTACATCGACCTCGTGGTCAGGCACATAGCGGGCATAGAGCCTACCGAAAAGGGCTTTGCCTTTCATCCCTTAAAGACGGGGCTTGGCAGCTTCAGCCTGAAGGGCGTTAAGATAAAGGGGCACAGCGTCGACGTGGTATTTATGGCAAAGCCCGCGGACGGGCAGGGACTTTACCGCGTGTACGTGGACGGCAGGGAGCGCATTTCGGTTAACGATATGGACGAATATTTCAATAATCCCGTGACAATCGACTTTAATGAAGGAGATTAGCATGCTGCCAATACCTGAAAAACCCGTAAGGCTCGCGCTGATAGGCGCGGGACACCGCTCACAGACCATTTACAGCTACCTGTTTGAGGATTTGAAGCCGTGGATAGAGCTCACCTGCGTGGTCGACCCGGTCAGGGAGCACGCGGACGCGCTGGCGGCGCAATTGGGTGTAAAGGCGCTCTACGATGTGCACGAGCTTATCGCTTCAGGGCTCTGCGAGGCGGCGGTGGTGGTGGTGCCCATACCCCTGCACTACGCCTATTCGGTGTACCTGTCTCAAAACGGCATACACAACCTGATTGAAACCACATGGTGCAGCACGCTTACTCAGGCGCGCGGCATGGTGGAAACTGCGCATAAACACGGCGTGGTCACGGGCGTATGCGAAAACTTTTACCGCTATCCCATAGACCGCTTCGCCCTCACGCTCAAGCGCTCGGGGTACATAGGGGACATAAAGCGTATATTCACCTACAACGACCATACGGGCTATCACTCGGATTCGCGCTGGCTCGTGTTCGCGGATGAATTTCCGGACAGAATAAGCGCCATGGAGCACGACATGCCCACAATGCCGTTTTACGAGTCGCCCCAGCGCTTTCACGACCACGAGCTGTTCCGCTCCCGCTTCATACATTTTCCTTCAGGTCTCATGGTGATAGACCAGGCGGCCAACATAAAGGGCATGCTGGGGCGGCAGGTGAGGCCGGGCTTTACCGAGTGGCACGGCACGCGGGGCGCGCTTGTGCAGCAGGGCAGCCGCTACGGCGCGCCGGATTACAGGGTGCTGGACAACAACCATAGGGTGGAGGTCGGCAAGGGCGTGCACAGCGACTGGACGGCGGAGATACGCGTGTGCGACTACGAGGACACGCTGGCCTTCTCTGACGACATGCATCCGGGTCAGCCCAACCTCATAAGCCGCGTCGAGCGCTATTACGATGAAAACGGCGCCTACGCGGGCGTAAAGGCCGCAATTCCGGGCGGCGAGATAAACTATCACAATCCGCTCATGATGAAGAACAGCGGCACGCATTACTTTAAGGAATACGGCGTGTGCGTGGCGGGCCATCTGGTGGATTTCGCCCTTGCCGTGAGGGGGCTCAAACACCCGGAGTTTGACGATAAGCGCGCGCTTATGTCCATGATGATGGAGGTCGCGGCGCGGGAATCCGTGCTGCGCGGCGGCGCGTGGGTGGATTTGCCACTGGAGGGAAATCCCGAATCGGACGACAAGACGATAGCTGCCCTTGAGCGCGAGCTGGGCGTAAACCCAATGGACGTGGAAGAGATGCTTTCTTTCAGGCACGATAAGCCCTGAAGATATTTGGGATGGTGATAAAATGAAACCGGTTCTGCTTATAACGATGGGCGACCCTGCGGGCATAGGCCCTGAGGTCGTGGTGAAGGCGCTCTCTCACCCGGAGACGCGCGAGGGCTGCCTGCCCGTGGTGGTGGGCGACGCCGCGCCCATAAAGGACGCGATAAGCTTTACGGGCAGCAGGCTCCGGCTTAAGACTGTTTCCGCGCCCGAGGAGGCAAAGGGCGGCAGGGATACGATAGAGCTTATCGACTTAAACATGCTAGGCGGCAAGCCTTACGCGCCGGGCAAGGTCAGCGCGCTTTGCGGTGAGGCGGCGTTCACATACGTGACGCGGGCGATAGAGATGTGCATGCAGGGGCGCGCAGTGGGCGTGGCGACTGCGCCGCTCAACAAGGAGGCCATGCACCTTGCGGGGCACATGTATTCCGGGCACACCGAGATATTTGCCGATTACACCCACACGAAAGACTACGCCATGCTGCTTATGAGCGGGGCGCTCAGGGTCATCCACGTAACCACCCACGTCTCCATGCGCGAGGCCTGTGACCTTATTAAGACCGAGCGAGTGCTCAAGACCATACGCCTTGCCCATGAGGCGCTGACGATGCTGGGCATGCCGAAGGGCAAAATCGGCGTTGCGGGCTTGAACGCCCATGCCTCCGAAAACGGCCTGTTCGGCCACGAGGAGGCGGAGGAGATAATTCCCGCAATAAATCAGGCGCGCCTGGAGGGCATCGACGCAGACGGCCCCGTGCCGCCGGATACGGTGTTCGTAAAGGCGGCGGGCGGCGTGTACGATATAGTTGTGGCCATGTACCACGATCAGGGGCACATTCCATTAAAGCTCTTCGGCTTCAGAATGGACCCGAAAACCGGGCTTTTCGCCTCAATGAGCGGCATAAATACCACAATAGGCCTGCCCATAATCCGAACCAGCGTGGATCACGGCACGGCCTTTGACCGCGCGGGCAGGAACACCTCAAACGAAATGAGCATGGTGGAGGCCATCACCACCGCCGTGCAGATGATTCCCTATTACGAGGCAAGAAGGCATGCCTGAGCTTTTCATTGCCGCCGACGACTTTACCGGTGCGCTGGACACGGGCGTAAAGCTCGCCAGGCAGGGCGTAAGCGTGCGCGTGACAGACGGCGCTGAGGCGATGGAGTGCCGGGAAACGGTGCTCGTCTCAAACCTTGAAACGAGGCACGTTTCACGCGACCATGCGTTTCACATTACGCTTGACGCCTGCGTGCGCGCGCTTAAGGCGGGCGCAAGCTGCATATACATAAAGACGGATTCGGGGCTACGCGGCAACATAGGCGCGGCGCTTGAGGCGGCGGCGCGGGCTGTGGGCGGCAGGGTCGTGTTCGCGCCCGCCTACCCCGCGCTTAACCGCATCAGCGTAAACGGCATCCACATGATAGGGGACTTGCCGGTCAGCCAAAGCGTATTTGGCAAAGACCCGCTGAACCCCGTAAAGCACGACAGCATATATGAAATACTGGCCGAGCAGACGGATTTGAGGGTCTTTTCGGGGCGTGACGGCGCGCCCTGCGAAAAGGAATACATAGAGCTCAGGGAGCTTAACACCGACGGCGAGATGCTTGCTTATGCCTTAGAAACGCGAAGGAGCGCGGCGCAAGCCAAGGCTTACGCGGGCTGCGCAGGCTTTGCGGAGGTGCTCGGCGAACTGCTGAGCCTTACGGTAAACAGGCGCCATGCGGCAAAGATCAGGCTGCCGCTTGCGGTGATAAGCGCGAGCCTCAGCCAAATCAATTTTGAACAGATGCGTTTTGGCGAGGCTCTGGGGCTCAAAAGCTGCGCGCTTAGGGACGTGTTTGCCTCCGAGCCTGACTATGCCAAAATCGTTGCCGAGACCCTGGCGAGCTCAAAGGGCGCGCTGATAGAGAGCGCAAAGAGCCGCACCGAGGCGGAAGAACTAAGCGAAAAAGGCGAAAAAGAGGGGCTTGACGCCGCGGCAAGGGCTTTGATCATATCAAAGAATATGGGCGGCGCGGCATCCGCGCTCGTTCAGGCCGGCTTTAAGGGCACGCTGTGCCTGTTCGGCGGGGACGTGCTGAAGCGCGCGCTTCAGAGCCTTTCCTGCCGCGCGCTCGTGCCCATTGACGAGGTCGAGCCGGGCGTGGTCGTCTCAAGGGCGATAACAGACAGGGGCGAAATCACCGTCGTCTCCAAATCCGGCAGCTTCGGCAGCCCGGAGGTAATACAAAAGCTTATAGACTATGCGGAGGTAAACAAATGAGACCACTGAGCGACATAAAGGGCATCATCTGCGCGATGGTCACGCCCATGCATGCGGATGAGAGCGTGAACCTTGAGGGCGTGCGCCGCCAGACCCGCCGCCAGATTGAAGCGGGCGTGCACGGCGTGTTCTGCCTTGGCACCAACGGCGAGGGCTACATATTGAGCCACAAGGAAAAGCTCCAGGTGGCCGAGGCCATGATAGACGAAAACGCGGGCCGCCTGCCCGTCTACGTGGGCACGGGCTGCGTAAGCACGCGGGAAACCGTGGAGCTTTCCATGGAGGCGGAGCGTCTGGGCGCGGACGTGCTCAGCGTGGTCTGTCCCTACTTTGCGGCGGCCTCTCAGGAGGAGCTTTACCGGCACTTCGCCGAGGTAGCCTCGGCGGTGAGCATCCCGGTGCTTTTGTACAATATCCCAATGCGCACGGGCGTGAACCTCTCCGTGGACACGGTAAAGCGGCTCGCCGCCATACCGAACATAGTTGGCATAAAGGACTCCAGCGGCAACTTCGACCAGATACTGCAGTACATCGAGAAGACACCCAAGGACTTCATAGTGCTCTCGGGCAACGACTCTCTGGCGCTGTGGACGCTTCAGGCGGGCGGCAAGGGCGGCATCTGCGGGATAGCCAACCTCTTCCCGCGCATAATGGTGAGCATATATGAAAGCTTCATGGCAGGCGATTTCGCCTCGGCAAAGCGCGCCTCGGATTCCATACGCCCTATAAGGGACTGCTTTAAGCTCGGCAACCCCAACAGCATAGTAAAGCTGGCCGCGAACCTGCTGGGGCAGGACGTGGGACCGTGCAGAAGACCCTTCTACACGGACGACGCGGCGGTCAGGCAAAAGGTGCTTGAGGTGCTTTCAACCAATTATTCCGAACAGATGCGGGAGGCGAGGGCATGAGCGAGACGCTTAATTTATTCCCCGGCAGGGTGCTTTACGGCGCGGGCGCGCTGAAGGAGTGCCGCGAGCTTTTGAAGGGAAAAAGAGTCTTTATGGTCAGCGACGCGGGGCTTGAGAAGTGCGGCGTGCTGGCTGAGGCCGTATCCGCGCTTGAGCCCGATGAAGTATACCTGATGAACTGCCGCGAGCCGCGCCTGTCCGACGCACAGCAGGTGCTTGACGCCCTCGCGGCCTCAGGGGCCGACGCGGTCGTGGGTCTTGGCGGCGGCAGCGTAATGGACGCGGCGAAGGCGGCGGCCGCCGCGCTTGACAGCGGCAAGGGCTTGAGCGAGCTTTTAGGCAGCGTCTCGCTAAAAAGGCGGTGTCTGCTGATGCTCGTGCCCACCACCGCCGGCACGGGCAGCGAGGCCACCTGCAACGCGATATTCATCGACGACGCGGACGGCGTGAAGAAGGCGATGATTTCTTCCGCAATGATACCCGATGCCGCGGTGCTCGACCCCATGCTCACGCTGGGGCTGCCCGCCGCCATCACGGCTTTTACGGGCGTAGACGCGCTGTGCCACTGCGCGGAGTCATATATAAGCGTAAAGGCCAACGAGCTGAGCCGCGCCTGGTCGCTGAGGGGCATAGAGCTGATAAAAGAGAATCTGCCCCGCGCGGTAAACGCCCCGCGAGACATCGAAGCGCGGCAAAACATGCTCTTTGCCTCGTTGTTTGGCGGCGCAGCGCTGCGCATAGCCGGCACCACGGCGGTGCACGCTCTGGCCTATCCGCTGGGCAAGCGCGGCGTGCCTCACGGCGTAGCGAATTCGCTTCTGTTTTACGAGGTTATGCGTGGGACGCTTGACGACCCGTCCTCGCTTATACCGGGCTTTGAAGCGCTTTCCGAAATGATACGCGCCCTGCCGCTGCCCAAACTGTCAGGGTACGCCATAGACGCAGGCGAGGTGCCGGTGCTCGCGCGCGAGGCAATGGATCAGACGCGCCTGCTCAACAACCATCCCGCACCCGTGGACGAGGCGACCGCCGCAAGGATATACAGTACGCTTTTTGCATAAAGGAGCCGCATATGCTTAATATCGACGTTAAAAGACAGCCGGACATACGCTTTCAGGACGGCGCGCTTCCGCATGCCATGGGAGTACATTCGTTTCAGATCCTCCGCGCGAACCGCGCGCATCCCGAGGCGAGCGACAATTTTGGCTGGACGTACAATCACGCGCCAATGCTTGCGTGGTATCACGGCAGGTATTACGTGGAGTACCTGTCAAACCCCGTAAGCGAGCACGAGACGCCGGGGCAGACGCTGCTTTGCACCAGCGAGGACGGCGTGAACTGGAGCTTCCCCGAGGTGGTTTTTCCACCCGTTGAGGTCAGGCTCGACTGCTACAAGGGTCCCCTGCAGCGACAATATGCCAAACGGCATACTCACCGTGCCGCATCAGCGCATGGGCTTTTACCGTGGCTCAAACGACTGCATGCTGCTTTTGTCGTTTTACGGCATAGTGCACGACAGGCGCAAAAGCGCGCCCTGCGACGGCTGGGGCGTGGGACGCGTTGTCAGAAGGATATACCCGGACGGCAGCAAGGGCGGCATATTCTTTTTGATGTACAACGAGGTAGCGGGCTACACGCGCTTTAATACGGACATTTACCCCTTCTATGAAGACAGCGGCGACAGCGAGCTTATACAGGCCTGCCGCGAATTGCTCAGCGACAGACCCGTCTTAAACCAGATGTACGAGGAGCAGAGAAACGACAAGCAGCTCTTTCCCGTGCCGCTTAGGCAGGCCGCAAGCTTTTACACGATAAAGGACGGCGAAATGATAACCGTCTTCAAGCACGGCGTGTCCATGCGCTCAAGCGACGGCGGGCGCACATGGAGCGAGATAGTGCCAAACCTTACGCTCAAGACCTCCACGGGCAAGGTTTGGGGGCAGAAAACAGACGACGGTCGGTTTGCACTCATGTACAACCCCACGCCCGACGGACAGCACCGCTGGCCCATAGCCATCGTCAGCGGCGAAGACGGACTCAATTTTGCCGATATGCGCGCGGTCACGGGCTATATGTCGCCCCAGCGCTACGGCGGCATAGACAAAAATCTGGGGCCCCAGTACATGAGAGGCATATGCGAGCGAAACCCGAAGGCGCCGGACGGGCGTATACATCTGGTCTACAGCAACAACAAGGAGGACATCTGGATATCTCATCTGCCCCCGCAGACGGGGCTCGAGCCGGAAAAACGGATTTCAGAGCGCTTTGACGAGGGCGGCTTTCCCGCGCGCTGGAGCGTATATTCGCCAGCTTGGGCGCCGGTGCGCATGGAGGGCGGCGCGATGCGCCTTAGCGACTGCGACCCTTATGACTGCGCCCGGGTCGAGCGCCGCGTATCCGAGAGCGTCAGGGGCCGCGTAAGCCTTGAGCTCGAGGTGGAGAGCGTTTCAAGCGCATATGAAATCGCCTTGTCGCTGCACGACGAGCTTGAGGGTGCCCCGGTCGAAATCTACATAAACGCAAGGCGCGAGCTGCGCGTGCGCGCAGGCGGGCGCGACGAAAAGCGCCTGGAGGTGCCGTTCAATCAAAAATTCGACATCGCGATAGACTTCGACTGCGAAAAAGGAGCGTTCACGCTTGCGTGCATGGGGCAAACGGCTCTCTTTGCCATGAACACTGCCTGCACCCGCATAGGCCGCGTGAGCCTCGCCACGAAGTCGCAAAGGAACATCCCGTACAACGACATCTATTGTAACGGCAAGTACGGCTCAAACGCGAACGATCTGCCCGCCTCAGGCGAAAAGACCGAAAAGACGGCGGCAGCTCTGTTCGGCTTTGAGTATAGCGCCCTGTAAAGACGGGTGCCCACCAAAAAAGCTTCTGTCCCGGCAGTATATCTGCCGGGACAGAAATTGTTTAAACGTCTGTGCGTTATTTATGCTTCACCGCGTCAGCCCGCCGCTAAAGCGCGCTTTATAGCGGCCTGATGGTCGGCGTCGACCTTGTCGCTGCCGTGGGTGCGGGAGTTGGTGAAGTGGATGCAGAAATGGCCGTCAAAGTTGTTGTCCTTTATGTTGCACAGACCGTGCGCCATGCAGTTCATCGATGCGGCGTATTTGTTGCCGTTCAGGGATACCCAGATGGCTCTGCGGTGCCAGGTCAAAAAGTCGCTGCCGCAGGCTTTTTTCATTGCCGCGGTATCGGCGGCGGTCAGCGGCTCCACGTCGGCGTGGTTGGTGCCGCCCTTGCGCTTGACCTTCCAGCTTATGCCGGTCTTTACGTCTGTAACGGTGGCGATGCGGCCTTTATAGAATTCGCTCTGTATGCCGCCTTTAAACCAATCCACGCTCTTGGATTTGCCGCTGGCGGCGGAGGAGGTGGAGGTCGAAGAAGAGGATGAAGAAGAGGAAGAGGACGAAGAGCCCTTTTTAGTGCTTATCTGACTGGTCTTTACGAAGCCCACGTTGCCGTTGTAGGTCACGCGGCTCCACGTGCTGTCGAGCCTTGCGGTCTGCTTGAGCGCCGTAGTGGTGCTGACCGTGGTCGATTCGGCGCCGGTCGTGGGCGCCTTGTAGATTTTGACGCTCTTGTCGGTCACGTACACGGTGTTGCTGAGGTTGTTGGGGTCTGAGGTGCCAAGCCCCGAGGTCTTGCAGTAGCCGCTTAAGCTGCCGTAGGTCACCTTGCTGAAGCTGCCGTCAGTGCCCTTTACCGTGACCTTGCAGCCGTAGGGGATGAAGCCCAGATTTGTCGACGAGGTGCTGGCCGACTTGTACACGTTCACATAGCCGGTCTTTACGTACATCGTCTTGTTTGTTGTGGTGGATGTGGACGATCTGCTGGCGGAGCTTGAAGGGCTCGACTGCGTGGACTTTGTGGAGGACGAGGCGGTGTATTTGCTCGTGCCAACGTCGCTCTTTTTCACGAAGCCGACCTTGCTGCCGTAGGTTACGCGGTACCAGCTGTCGTACTGAGCCACGGCCTTGAGCGCCGTTGTGCCCGAGACGCTTGCGCTGTTTGCCGATGTGCTGGGCGAAGCGTACACCTTGCCGCTTGACGCCTGCAGGTAAACGGTCTTGTCGAGGGTGTTCGTGCTCGTAAGCTGTATTGAGTTTGTGCTTATGAAGCCCTCCTTGCCGTTGTAGGCAACATGCGTGTAGTTGCCGGTCTTGTAGTAGGCGTCGAGCTTTGTACCGTAGGGCACGGTGATCAGCTTGGTCGAATTCGAGTCGGCGCTTTTGTATATAACGGCGGTACCGCTCTTAACGTACACGGCCTTTGCGGTCTTTTTGACCGTGGCTGAGGCCGCGTAGCCGCTCTTGCCGTTGTAGGTCACCTTTGCCCAGCCGTCCTTGATCTCGCTTATGAACAGCCAGGTGCCGGAGTCGACGCTCGCAACCTTGGATGAGCTTTTGCTCGCGGATTTGTATATCGTGGTGTTCGTTGTGGCCTTAGCGAAGTAATCGTTGGCAAACGCGGTGTCGCCCAGCACGAGCAGCAGCACAAGCGCCAACGCCAGCACTCGCTTAAGTTTCATCTTATTACACCTTCTTTGTGATTATTTTCAACGATACTGCAATTATACCACAAAACTATTTCGTTATGCAAGAGTAAAACGAAATAAAATTGTAATATATTAAAAAATAAATCACAATAATAGGGCACAAATTAAACGAAACAGTAAATATTATGCACTGTAGAGTTTGCACAGCCCCAAAACTCCGGAAAAGCCCGTAACAATTTGCATGAAATTGCGCGCGAATTTATTACGAAAGTATTAGAATAAACATGCGTTCATATTGCATTAATTTGCAATGTTATACGAATGTATACAGCTGCATCGCGTAAAGGCTGCCGTCACAGGACAAACTGAGAATAAGTGAATCGGACGAATAAAGGGACACAAAAAACGCGCGAACGTGTTGAACGAACGCGCGTTTTGATTATTCGGTTTAAGGCTTAATCGAGCTGCTTTTGCTCCTCGCCCTCGGGCATCAGGTCCTTCGCGTTTGCGATGTACAGGCCAAAGCCGTTTGCGTCTATTATCGCCTTGCCGTCCTGAGGAACGTCGCCCCTGAGCATGGCCTTGGCCAGCATGGTTTCGATGTTTCTCTGTATGTACCTGCGCAGCGGGCGCGCGCCGAACTCCGGCGAATACGCCTCGTCTATCACCTTGTCCATGGCGGCGTCGGTGAGCTCCACGCTTATGCCCTTGTCGGCTATGCGCTTATTGACGTCGTCTATCATCAGGCGGGCGATGCGGCTTATCTGCGGGCGTGTGAGGCCGTTGAAGCAGATGATCTCATCCAGCCTGTTTAAGAACTCGGGGCGGAAGTTGGAGTGCATTATGTCGTCGATTTCCTTGCGGGTTTCGGCGCTTATGTTGCCGCTTTCGTCCATGCCGCTTAAGATTATGTCGCTGCCGAGGTTAGAGGTCATTATGATTATGGTGTTTGCAAAGTCCACCGTGTGATCCTGGCTGTCGGTGAGCCTGCCGTCGTCCAGCATCTGCAAAAGCACGTTGAACACGTCGGGGTGCGCCTTTTCGACTTCGTCAAACAGTATCACGCTGTAGGGTCTGCGGCGCACGGCCTCAGTGAGCTGGCCGCCCTCGTCGTAGCCCACGTATCCCGGAGGCGCTCCGATCAAGCGGCTGACCGAGAATTTCTCCATGTACTCGCTCATGTCTATTCGAACCATGGCCTTCTCGTCGTCGAACAGCGCCTGCGCCAGCGCCTTGGCGAGCTCCGTCTTGCCCACGCCCGTGGGGCCCAGGAACATGAACGAGCCCATCGGACGGCCGGGCGCCTGTATGCCGGCGCGGGAGCGCAGTATGGCTTCGCTCACCAGCGTAACCGCCTCGTCCTGACCTATGACCCTCTTGTGCAGCTCGTCGTCCAGATGCAGCAGCTTTTCGCGCTCGCTCTCCATGAGCTTGGTCACGGGGATGCCCGTCCAGCGGGCGACTATGCGGGCGATCTCGTCCTCGGTCACCCTGTCGCGCAGCATCGTGCGGGCGGACTTGTCCTTCTCGGCGTCTGCTTCAGCCTGCTCCAATTGCTTCTGAAGCCCGGGGAGCTTGCCGTATTTCAGCTCGGCGGCCTTGTTCAGGTCGTATTCCCTTTCGGCGAGCTGTATGTCGGCGTTGACCTGCTCTATCTGCTCGCGCAGAGCACGCACCTTGTGGATGCTCTCCTTTTCGTTCTCCCAGCGCGCCTTCATCTCTTTGAACTCGTCGCGCTTCTCGGCGAGCTCCTGCCTGAGCTTCTTGAGCCTTTCGACGCTCGCCTTTTCATCAGGCTCGTTGCTCAGAGCCACCTCCTCTATCTCCATGCGCATTATAGTTCTGCGCACCTCGTCGAGCTCCTGAGGCATCGAGTCCATCTCGGTTCTCACCATGGCGCAGGCCTCGTCCACGAGGTCGAT